>NZ_JCACHU010000043.1:0-39791 GCF_059504005.1 Belnapia sp.
CATGCCGAACAGATTCGCCGATATCAGGCCCGTTGGGAATCCGACAGGCTGCTAGTGCGCTGATTCCGTAGTCCCTCCGGTCTGTTGGGATCGGAGGCGGAGGCGCTGGATGGCGGCGAGGATGTCGTCGGCGGACTTGGTCCAGCGGAAGGGCTTGGGGCCGGCGTGATGGGCGTCGATGAAGGTGCAGAGGCTGGCTTCGAGTTAGGGGTGCAGCGGTGAACGCTGCGGCGGAGCTGGCGCTCGGCCAGGAAGGCGAGGCTGGGTGCGGTCAAGTGCCTTGATCTGGGACTTCTCGTCCACGCACAGCACCAGGGCGCGCTCAGGCGTGGCCATGTACAGCCCGACGGTGGTGCGCACCTTCTCGACAAAGCGTATCGCCGCCGACCTCCTCCGGGCGCTCGCCGCGGCGGTTCCTTACAGGACCCACGCCGTGCTCACCGACAACGGCACGCACTTCACCGAGCCCACCGGCGATGGCCGGACGCCCGGGGATATCCGGCCGATGTCGGCCCGCAACGAGCCCTTCCTCTGCCATGCCTTCGAACTTGCCTGCGCCGAGCTCGGTGTCGAGCAGAGGCTCACCAAGCCACGCCATCCGTGTACGAACGGTCAGGTCGAGCGCATGAGCCGCACCGTCAAGGATGCCACCGTCAAGCGGTTCTCCTACGAGAGCCACGGCCGGTGGTGCCAGCACCTCGCCGACTTCGTCGCCGCCTACAACTTCGCCCGTCGGCTGACGACCCTGCGTGGCCTCAACCCCCTACGAAGCCATCTGCAAAGCCTGGACGGACGACATCTCCAGCTTCACCCATGAACCCGCACCACCAAATCTGGGGACAGAACAATTACAGCAAGCTCCGATCAGCTGAGATTACCTGCTCGGAGGTATCAGCTCGGTCCAGCATTTCGCTCTGGGCTTTCCGTTTCACGCCATCCAGCGCCAGCCGGATATGCAGGGCCACGATCTCCTGCGGGGCCAGGCGCCCGTCCGCCCGGTACCAGGTGCAGACCCCGGTCAGCATGGCGAGCATCGCATAGGCGCTGATCCGCGCATCGCCGAAGCTCAGCAGCCCTGCCGCCGCACCTTCCTCCAGCAGGGCGATCAGCCGTGCCTCGTACTGGTGCCGCATGCCGATGATCCGAGCCGCATTGGGCGGGTCGAGGGCGCGCAACTCGAAATTGGCGATGTAGACCTCGCGCTTCCGCTCAAGATGATAGAGAACGTGGTGACCGATGAAGGCCTCCAACCGGGCGAGGAGATCCGGTCCCGCCGCGGCGAGAGCCGCATCCGTCTGCTCCAGCAGCGCCGTCATGTGCTCCAGCATCAGGTCGAAGAGCAGGCTCTGCTTCGTCGGCATATGGTTGTAGAGCGAGGCGGGGCTGATGCCGACCGCCGCCGCCAGCTCGCGGAGGTTCATCGCGGCGAAGCCCTGCTCATGGATCAGCCGCAGCGCAGCCCGGCGGATGGCCGCCGCCGTGCGCTCGCCATTCGATCCCGTGATGCGGGCCATGCTGCCGGACGCCTCCCTCGACGGCGCACAGGCTGGGGCGCGAAACCTCTTGCGGTCAACCGATAAACGAACATATGTTCGTTTAGTAGCGGGGGCCATAACCCCGCCAGGGAGGGACCGATCGTGGCTGCATCTGCGCCCCATCGCCTGCATCATGGCTGAGTCCGGCGCGGCTCTCCTCGCTGCCGAGGGGGTGACGCTGCGCTTCGGCGGCGTGCGGGCGCTGACCGACGTCTCCTTCGAGGTGAAGGCGGGCGAGGTCTTCTCCATCATCGGGCCGAACGGCGCCGGCAAGACCTCCATGGTCAACTGCATTTCCGGCCGCTACCGTCCGACCTCCGGGTGCATCCGCTTCGGCGGCGACGACATCACCCGCCTGCCGACGCGCAAGCGCGCCGCCATCGGCATCGGCCGCACCTTCCAGAACCTGGCGCTGTTCGGCCATATGAGCGTGCTCGACAACATTATGGTTGGCCGCCACCACCTGATGCGGCACGGCTTCCTCACCGGCATGCCCTACTGGCTCGGCGGGGCGCAGCGCGAGGAGATCGCGCATCGGCGCGAGGTGGAGGAGATCATCGATTTCCTCGAGATCCAGCATGTGCGGAAGGCGCCAGCCGGCACGCTCTCCTACGGCTTGCGCAAGCGGGTGGAGCTGGCCCGCGCGATCGCCCTGCGCCCGAAGCTGATCCTGCTCGACGAGCCGATGGCGGGGATGAACCTCGAGGAGAAGGAGGACATGGCTCGCTACATCCTCGACCTCAACGAGGAATGGGGCATGACCGTCCTGATGATCGAGCACGACATGGGCGTGGTGATGGACATCTCCCACCGCGTCATGGTGCTCGACTTCGGCAAGAAGATCGCCGAGGGCTCGCCGCAGGAGGTGCTGGCCGACCCGCATGTGCGGCGCGCCTATCTCGGCGAGGCCGACGAGGTGGTGAGCGAGCCCGAGGAGGCCCTCGCGCCATGACCGAGGCCGATACCCTGCCGAAGCTGCTCGCCCGGAACGCCGCCGCGGCGGGGCGGGAGGTGGCGATGCGTGAGAAGCACCTCGGCATCTGGCGCGCCTTCACCTGGGGCGAGGTGGAGGCGCGGACGCGGAGCATCGCGCTCGGCCTGCGCGCGCTCGGCCTCGGCGCCGGCGACGTGATCGGCCTGATCGGCGACAACCGGCCGGATTGGGTGATGGGCGAGGTCGCCGCCCATGCGATCGGCGCCCGCTCGCTCGGCATCTACCGCGATGCGCTGGACGACGAGGTCGCCTACCTGCTCGAGCACAGCGGCGCCGCGGCGGTGATCGCCGAGGATGAGGAGCAGGTCGACAAGCTGCTCAACATGGCGGGCCGCGCGCCGGCCCTGCGCCACATCCTCTACATGGACCCGCGCGGCATGCGGAAGCATGCCGACACGCGCCTCATGCCGATCGAGGAGCTGGTGCGGCGCGGCGAGGCGGCGCATGCGGCGGATGGCGGCGCCTATGCCGCGCTGGTCGCCGCGACACGGGGCGAGAACGTGGCGATCCTCTGCACCACCTCCGGCACCACGGCGCGGCCGAAGCTCGCCATGCTGCAATCCGGCGCGCTGATCCGCCATTGCGCCTCCTATATCGGCGCCGACCCGAAGGGCCCGGAGGACGAGTATGTCTCCGTCCTGCCACTGCCCTGGATCATGGAGCAGATCTACGTCCTCGGCTTCGGCCTGCTGGCCCGGATGAAGGTGAACTTCGTCGAGGAGCCGGAGACGATGATGGCCGATTTCCGCGAGATCGGCCCGACCTTCGTTCTCTTCGCTCCGCGCCTCTGGGAGCAGATCGCGGCCGATGTGCGGGCGCGGGTGATGGATGCCTCGCCGCTGAAGCGCCGCATGTTCGAGCTCGGCATGCAGCGGGGCCTCGCCTCGCTCGACCAGGGGCGGCGTTCGGGCCTTGCCAACCAGCTGCTGTTCCGGGCGTTGCGCGACCGGCTCGGCTTCAGCAATCTCCGCTCCGCGGCGACGGGCGGCGCGGCGCTCGGGCCGGATACCTTCCGCTTCTTCCTCGCCATGGGCGTGCCGCTGCGCCAGCTCTATGGCCAGACGGAGCTGCTCGGCGCCTACACGATCCACCGGGCGGCGGATGTGAATTTCGACACGGTCGGCGTGCCATTCGACGAGAGCGTCGAGATCCGCATCGACCAGCCGGACCATAACGGCGTCGGCGAGATCGTAACCCGCCATCCCAACATGTTCTGCGGCTACCTCAACCAGGGCGAGCCGGGCGACATCCGGGACGGGTGGATGCATACCGGCGATGCCGGCTATTTCGACAAGGCCGGCCACCTGGTGGTGATCGACCGTATCAAGGACATCGCCACCACCAGCCGGGGCGACCGCTTCAGCCCGCAATACATCGAGAACAAGCTGAAATTCAGCCCCTATGTCGCGGAGGCCGTGGTGCTCGGCGACGGACGGCCGCACCTAGCGGCGATGATCTGTATCCGCTTCCCCATCGTCTCGAAATGGGCGGAGCGCAATCGCATCGCCTTCACCACCTATACCGACCTCTCGGCCCGCGACCAGGTGCTGGAGCTGCTGCGCGGCGAGGTCGCGCGGGTGAATGCGACCCTGCCCGAGCCGCAGCGCATCCGCGACTTCGTGCTGCTCTACAAGGAGCTCGACGCCGATGACGAGGAGCTGACGCGGACGCGCAAGGTCCGCCGCGGGGTCATCAACCAGAAATATGCCGACATCATCGCCGCGCTTTATGGCGGCGAGCAGGCGATCCCGGTGGACACCACCATCGCCTTCCAGGACGGCACGCGGCAGCGCATCCGCACCACCCTGCGCGTGGTCTCGATGGATGATGCGCCGGCCCTGGCGCAGGCGGCGGAGTAGGACGATGGACTGGACGCTGCTGCTGCAACTGACGCTCAACGGACTCATCGTCGGCGCGCTCTACGGCGTCGTCGCCATGAGCTTCGTCTTGATCTACAAGGCGAGCCAGGTGGTGAATTTCGCCCAGGGCGAGTTCCTGCTGGTCGGCGCCTGGGTCTGCTGGTGGCTGCTGACGGAATGGCAGCTGCCCTTCTGGGCCGGCTTCCTCGTCACCCTTGCCTTCATGACGCTGTTCGGGATGATCCTGCAGGTGGTGGTGCTGCGGCCGCTGATCGGCGAGCCGGTCATCAGCGTCATCATGGCGACGATCGGCCTCGGCATCTTCTTCCAGGCCCTGATGAAGTGGATCTTCGGCGTCTTCGCCAAGCCCTTCCCGCCGATCTTCAGCACGGAACGGGTCAACCTCCTCGGGCTCGAGGTGCAGACGGCCTATCTGATGTCGCTCGGCATCTCGATCCTCATCATGGCCGGCTTCGCCTGGTTCTTCACCGCCTCGAAGCACGGGCTGGCGATGCGGGCGACCGCCTTCGACCAGCAGGTGGCGCAATCCCTCGGCATCTCGGTGCCGAAGGTCTTCGCGATGTCCTGGGCGATCTCTGCCGTGGTCTCAGCGGTGGCCGGCGTGGTGGTGGGGGTGGTGAACGGCGTCTCCTCGGCGCTCTCGTTTTACGGCATCAAGGTCTTCCCGGCCGTGATCCTCGGCGGGCTCGACAGCGTCATCGGCGCGGTGATTGGCGGGCTGATCGTCGGCGTGCTGGAGAACTGGGCGCAGTATCTCGATGCCGGCTGGCTGAACTGGGGCAACATGGTGACCATCGCGCCCTTCTATGCCCTCATCGTCATCCTGCTGATCAAGCCCTACGGGCTGTTCGGCACCAAGAACATCGAGCGCGTCTGATGGACCTCGCACCGGCCGGCGATTACCGCAGCAGCTACCGGGAGGACATGACGATCTTCCCGACGCGGAACAGCCGCCGGGCGCTCCTGCTCGGCCTGGTGCTGGCCTGCGCGTTGCCCTTGCTGCTCGGCCGCTATGAGCTCGGCCTGCTGATCAATATCGGCACCCTGGGCATCGCAGCGCTCGGCCTCAACATCCTGGTCGGCTTCACCGGGCAAATCAGCATCGGCCATGCCGCCTTCTTCGGCTTCGGCGCCTTCGCCTCGGCCTGGCTGCATGAGCGCTGGCACATCCCGGTGGCCCTCTGCATCCCGATCGCCGGGGTGATGACGGCGCTGGTCGGCCTCGTCTTCGGCGCGCCGGCCGGGCGGCTGAAGGGCCTCTATCTCGCCATTGCGACGCTCGCCGCGCAGTTCATCCTCGAGGACTTCTTCGCCCGCGCCCAATGGTTCACCGGCGGCGTCGCCGGCCGCATCACGGAGCCCTTCGCGCTCGGCAGCTGGGTGGCGGACCGGGAGGAGAGCTACTTCTACGTCGTCCTGGCCTATGTCGTCGTGATGTATCTCGGCGCCGCCAACCTGATCCGCACGCGGGACGGCAGGGCGCTGGTCGCGGTGCGCGATCATTATCTCAGCGCGGAGGTGATGGGCATCAACCTTGCCTATTACCGAACGCTCTCCTTCGGCATTGCCTCCTTCTATGCCGGCATCGGCGGCGCGCTCTACGCGCACTACCTGCTCTTCGTCAGCGTCGAGGCCTTCAACATCCTGTTCTCCATCCAATTTCTCGGGATGGTCATCATCGGCGGCCTCGGCAGCGTGATGGGCAGCCTCATGGGCGCGGCCTTCATGGTGCTGTTGCCGGAGGTGGTGCAGGCGGGGGCGGACCTGCTGTCGGGCAGCGCCATAGACCGGGCGCTGAAGCTCGGCGCCTCGATCTCGTTCCTGCGTGAGATGGCCGTGGGCGCCGCGATCATCCTCTTCCTGATCTTCGAGCCGGACGGCCTCGCGCGGCGCTGGCGCCTGATCAAGTCCTACTGGAAGCTCTACCCGTATTCACATTGATGGGGAGGACAATAATGGCCATGAGAACGACGATCCTTGGCATGGCTGCCGCCATGGCGCTCGCCCTGCCCGCGGCGGCCCAGCCGATCCCGGTCGGGCATCTGATGGACCTTTCCGGTGCCACCAGCGATGTCGGGACCCCCTTCGCCCAGGGCGTCAACGATACCTGGGCCTGGATCAACCGCAGCCGCAACGGCGTCGCCGGGCGGCAGGTGAATGTCCTCGCCTTCGACTACGGCTACCAGGCGCCGCGCGCCGTCAGCCAGTACCAGGCCTGGAGCCGCGACCGCGTCGTCGCCATTAATGGCTGGGGAACCGCCGACACGGAGGCGCTGGTGCGCTTCGTCACGCGCGACCGCGTGCCCTATGTCTCCGGGTCCTACTCGGCCGCGCTGACCGATGCCGGCGGCAAGTCCGGCCGGCAGGGCGTCGAGCCGGCGCCCTACAACTTCTTCTATGGTCCGTCCTATTCCGACTCGCTGCGGGCCATGCTGATCTGGGCGGCGGAGGACTGGAAGACGCGGGGCGGGCAGGGGAAGCCGAAATACGTCCATATGGGCGGCAACCACCCCTATCCGAACTCGCCGAAGGCGGCGGGCGAGACCCTGGCGGCCGAGCTCGGCTTCGAGGTGCTGCCCGCGGTCGTCTTCGCCCTCACCCCGGGCGACTATACGGCGCAGTGCCTGACGCTGAAGAACCAGGGTGCCAACTACGCCTATCTCGGCAATACCGCGGGCTCCAACATCTCCGTCCTGCGCGCCTGCCAGGCCGCCGGCGTGACCGTGCAGTTCATGGGCAATGTCTGGGGCATGGACGAGAATGCGATGAAGGCCGCGGGCACGGCGGCGAACGGCGTCGTCTTCCCGGTGCGCACGGCGGCGGTCTGGGGCCAGCAGGCGCCCGGCATGGCGAATGTGCAGGCGATCAGCCGCATCTCCGACCAGGCCGGCACCACCTATCGGCCCGTGCACTATCTCGCCGGCATCTGCAGCGCCATGCTCCTCGCCGAGGCCATCGACACTGCGGCGGCGAATGGCGGCCAGGTCACGGGCGAGCGGATCCGCGACGGGTTCTACGCGCGGCAGAACTGGGTGCCGAGCGGCTTCGACGGCGTCTGCGCACCCTCCAACTTCACGCCGACGGACCATCGCGGCCAGCTCAGCGTCGCGCTCTATCGTGCCCGCGTCAGCGGCGACACCAGCCAGGGCAGCGTCGGCGAACTGATGCAGAACGGCACGATGCGGGTGGAGGCGGTGAAGACCGTGGTGCTCGACCGTCGCGCAGACTGGCTCGGCTGGTAGCCTGCCATGGAGGCCGCGCCGCTGCTCGAGGTCAACAACATCGAGGTCGTCTACAACGACGTCATCCTCGTGCTGCGCGGCCTGTCGCTGAAGGTGCCGCAGGGCAAGATCGTTGCCCTGCTCGGTGCCAACGGTGCCGGCAAGTCGACCACGCTGAAGGCGATCTCCGGCCTCCTCAAGACCGAGGAGGGCGAGGTCACCCGCGGCGAGATCCGCTTCGCCGGCGAGCGGATCGACGGCGTCGACCCGCACATGATCGTCCGGCGCGGCATCTTCCAGGTGATGGAGGGGCGCCGCATCGTCGCCGACATGACCTGCCTCGAGAATCTCCGTCTTGGTGCCTTCACCCGATCGGACAACGAGGTGAAGCCGGATATCGAGCGGGTCTACGGCTATTTCCCGCGCCTGCGCGAGCGGACGGGCCTCGCCGGCTACCTCTCGGGCGGCGAGCAGCAGATGCTGGCGATAGGCCGGGCGTTGATGGCGCGGCCGAAGCTCATCCTGATGGATGAGCCATCCATGGGCCTGTCCCCGTTGCTGGTGAAGGAGGTCTTCGCCATTATCCGCAGGCTGAACGAGGAGCTTGGCATCACCATCCTGCTGGTCGAGCAGAATGCACGCATGGCTCTCTCCATTGCGAGCTATGCCTATGTGATGGAACAGGGAAAGGTGGTGCTCGATGGCACGGCGGAGGCGCTGTCGAGCAACGAGGATGTGAAGGAATTCTACCTCGGTGGCCATGGCGCCGAGCGCAAGAGCTTCAAGAACCTGAAGAGCTACAAGCGGAGGAAGCGGTGGCTCTAACGGAATATTTCGACGCGCTTGAGACCCGAAGCGCGGACGAGCGCGAGGCGGCGCAGGCTGCGGCACTGGCGAGGCAGCTTGCCCATGCCCGCGCCCATGCGCCGCATTATGCGGCCTTGCCCGACGGGCCGCTTGCCATCCTGCCGGTGACGCGGAAGTCCGACCTCCTGGCGCAGCAGGCGGCGGAGCCGCCCTTCGGCGGGGCGGTGGCGACGCCCTTCGGCCAGTTGGCCCGCGTCTTCGCCTCGCCCGGGCCGGTCTACGAGCCGGAGGCCGCCGTGCCGGATTACTGGCGCTACGCAAGGGCGCTGCATGCGACAGGGTTGCGCCCCGGCGAGTTGCTGCACAACTGCTTCGCCTACCATTTCACCCCGGCCGGCAGCATGCTGGAAGGCGGCGCGCGGGGGCTCGGCTGCCCGGTCTTTCCCGCGGGCACCGGCAATACCGAGCTGCAGGCGCAGGCCGCGGCGCAGCTTCGCCCGCGCTGCTACAGCGGTACGCCCGACTTCCTCAAGACCATCCTGGAGAAGGGCGACGCGCTCGGCCTCGACCTCTCCTCGCTGAAGCTCGGCCATGTCACCGGCGGCGCCTATTTGCCGAGCCTCCGCGCCTGGTATGCGGAGCGCGGCCTGACGGTGCTCCAGAGCTACGGCACGGCCGATCTCGGCCTCGTGGCCTATGAGAGCCCGGCACGCGAAGGGCTCATCATCGACGAGGGCGTCCTCCTCGAGATCCTCCGCCCCGGCACCGGCGACCCGGTGCCGGACGGCGAGGTGGGCGAGGTCGCCGTCACCACGCTCAACCCGCATTACCCGCTGATCCGCTTCGCCACCGGCGATCTCTCCGCCATCCTGCCCGGACAGTCGCCTTGCGGCCGCACCAACCGCCGCATCCGCGGCTGGATGGGCCGGGCCGATCAGGCGGCGAAGGTGCGCGGCATGTTTGTCCGCCCCGAGCAGGTGGCGGCCGTGCTGCGGGCCGTGCCAGGCGTGGGCAAGGCCCGGCTGGTCGTCTCGCTCGATGGCGAGCGCGACGCCATGTTGCTGCGTGCCGAGGCGCCGCCCGAATCGGCCGGTGCGCTGGCCGAGGCCCTGCAAGCCGCGACAAAGCTACGTGCCCAGGTCGAATGCGTTCCGCCCGGCACCTTGCCGAACGATGGCAAGGTGATCGACGACACCCGCCCGGTGCCCGGCTGATGCTGCCGCAGGGCAACAGTTACGAGGCGATCCGCAGCGCCTTCCGCTGGCAGGTGCCGGAGCGCTTCAACATCGCCGCAGCCTGCTGCGACCGCTGGGCGGATGGCAGCGGACGTCCGGCCCTGTTGCACCTTCGTGCCGATGGCAGCACGGAGCGCATCAGCTTCGACACGTTGCGGGGCGAGAGCAACCGCCTTGCCAATGTGCTCGCCGCGCATGGCATCCGCCGCGGCGACCGGGTCGGCGTGCTGCTGCCGCAGGTGCCGGAGGCGGCGGTCGCGCATCTCGCCATCTACAAGCTCGGTGCCATCGCCGTGCCGCTTTTTCAGCTGTTCCAGGAGCAGGCGCTGGAATACCGGCTGCGCGATTGCGGCGCCGCTGCGCTGGTGACGGACGGCGTCGGGCTGGCGAAGCTGCCGGGCCTCGACCTGCCCGACCTGCGGCTGGTGCTGAGCGCGGACGGGGCAGGGCAGTGGGCAGGCGACCTCCGGCTGGAGATGGCGCGGGCGAGCGACGCCTTCGCGCCCTGCGACACGGCGGCCGAGGACCCGGCCGTCATCGTCTACACCTCGGGCACGACCGGCGCGCCGAAGGGGGCGCTGCATGCGCATCGTGTCCTGCTCGGCCATCTGCCGGGTGTGGAGATGCCGCAGGACCTCTTCCCGCAGAAGGGCGACCTGTTCTGGACGCCGGCGGACTGGGCCTGGGTGGGCGGCCTGTTCGACGTGCTCCTGCCAAGCCTCTACCACGGCGTGCCGGTCCTCGCGCATCGCATGGCGAAGTTCGACCCGGAATTCGCCTTCCGCCTGATGGCGGAGCACGATGTCCGCAACGTATTCCTGCCGCCCACGGCCTTGAAGATGCTGCGGATGGTGCCGAATCCGACGCGCTTCGGCGCCCGGCCGCGCAGCATCGGCAGCGGCGGCGAGACGCTCGGCGCGGAGCTGCTGGACTGGGGCCGCGCCGCCTTCGGCCGCACGATCAACGAGTTCTACGGCCAGACGGAGTGCAACCTCGTCCTCTCCTCCTGCGCGGCGCTGATGCCGGCACGGCCGGGATGGATGGGCCGCCCGGTGCCTGGCCATGACGTGGCGGTGGTGGATGCCGAAGGTCGCGTACTGCCGCCCGGGCAGCAGGGCATCATCGCCATCCGCCGGCCCGATCCGGTGATGTTCCTCGGCTACTGGAACAAGCCCGAGGCGACGGCGGCGAAATTCGCCGGCGACTGGCTGGTGACCGGCGACCAGGGCGAGCGGGACGAGGAGGGCTGGTTCCGCTTCATCGGGCGCGACGACGACGTCATCACCTCGGCCGGCTACCGCATCGGACCGGGCGAGATCGAGGATTGCCTGGCCGCCCACCCCGCCGTCGCCCTGGCCGCCGTCATTGGCCTGCCGGACCCGCTGCGGACGGAGGCCGTCACCGCCATCGTCGTCCCGGCGCCCGGCGTCGCCGCGGATGAGGCGCTGGCCCGCGCCCTGCAGGACCATGTGAAGACGCGGCTCGCCGCGCATGCCTATCCACGCCTGGTGCATTTCACCGATGCGCTGCCGCTGACCGCCACCGGCAAGGTGATGCGCGGCGAGCTGCGGCGCCGCTATACCAAAGGAGAGGGCTGATGCCCGGCAATGTCACCATCCCGAGTCTCGATCACGGGCTCGGCGAGGAGATCGACGCGCTGCGCGAGAGCGTGCGCGGCTACGCCGACAGCCGCATCGCGCCGATCGCGGCGGAGATCGACCGCACCGATGAGTTCCCGCACCATCTGTGGCCGGAGATGGGGGCGCTCGGCCTGCACGGCATCACCGTCGACGAGGAGCATGGTGGCGCCAATATGGGCTACCTCGCCCATTGCGTGGCGATGGAGGAGGTGAGCCGCGCCAGCGCCTCGGTCGGGCTGTCCTACGGCGCCCACTCGAACCTCTGCGTCAACCAGATCGCCCGCAACGGCAATGCCGAGCAGAAGCGGCGCTACCTGCCGAAGCTCATCAGCGGCGAACATCTCGGTGCCCTGGCGATGAGCGAGCCCGGTGCCGGCTCGGACGTCGTCTCCATGCGGCTGCGCGCCGACAAGCGCGGCGACCGCTACGTGCTGAACGGCACCAAGCTCTGGATCACCAATGCGCATTACGCCGAGACGCTGGTGGTCTATGCCAAGACCGACCCCGAGGCCGGGCCGCGCGGAATCACCGCCTTCCTGATCGAGAAAGGCTTCAAGGGCTTCCGCCCGGCGCAGAAGCTCGACAAGCTCGGCATGCGCGGCTCCCCGACATCGGAGCTGGTCTTCGAAGATTGCGAGGTGCCGGAGGAGAATGTCCTCGGCCGGGTGAACGAGGGCGTGCGGGTGCTGATGTCGGGGCTCGACTACGAGCGCGCCGTGCTCGCGGCCGGCCCGATCGGCATCATGCAGGCCGCGCTCGATGTCGTCGTGCCCTATATCCATGAGCGGAAGCAGTTCGGCCAGCCGATCGGCGAGTTCCAGCTCATCCAGGCCAAGGTCGCCGACATGTACACGGCGCTGAATGCCTGCCGCGCCTATGTCTATACGGTGGCACGATCCTGCGACCGCGGGCAGACCACGCGGAAGGACGCGGCGGGCGCCATCCTCTATGCCGCGGAGGCGGCGACGCGCATCGCCCTCGACGCCATACAGATCCTCGGCGGCATGGGCTACATCAACGAGACGCCGACCGGGCGCCTGCTGCGCGATGCGAAACTCTACGAGATCGGCGCCGGCACCAGCGAGATCCGCCGCATGCTCATCGGCCGCGAACTCTTCCGCGAGACGGCATGAGCGTCCTTGCCTCCGCCATCGACACCCGCGGCGCCGAATTCCGCGCCAATGCCGAAGCCATGCGTGCCCTCCTCGCCGAGCTTGGCGGGCACACCGCGCAGGCCGCGCTCGGCGGGCCGGAGGCAGCGCGCCAGCGCCATGCCTCACGCGGCAAGCTGCTGCCGCGCGAGCGGGTGGAGCGCCTGCTCGACCCCGGCACGCCCTTCCTCGAGCTCTCGCCGCTCGCGGCCCATGGCATGTACGGCGGCGAGGTGCCGGCCGGCGGCATCCTCACAGGCATCGGCCGCGTCGCTGGGCAGGAATGCGTCATCGTCGCCAATGATGCGACGGTGAAGGGGGGCAGCTACTACCCGATCACGGTGAAGAAGCATCTCCGTGCGCAGGAGATCGCGCTGCAGAACCATCTGCCCTGCCTCTATCTGGTCGATAGCGGCGGCGCCAACCTGCCCAACCAGGACGAGATCTTCCCTGACCGCGAGCATTTCGGCCGCATTTTCTACAACCAGGCCAATATGTCGGCCCGCGGCATCCCGCAGGTGGCGGTGGTGATGGGCAGCTGCACCGCGGGCGGCGCCTATGTGCCCGCCATGTGCGACGAGGCGATCATCGTCAAGGAGCAGGGCACCATCTTCCTCGGCGGCCCGCCGCTGGTGAAGGCCGCGACGGGCGAGATCGTCACCGCGGAGGATCTGGGCGGCGCCGACGTGCATACCCGCCTCTCCGGCGTCGCCGACCATTTCGCGCTGGACGACATGCATGCGCTCGGCCTGGCGCGGCGCATCGTCGGGCGGCTGAACCGGCGGAAGGAGGCGGGCCTCCACCTCGCCGCGCCGGTGCCGCCGCGCTATGACCCGGCGGAGCTGCACGGCATCATCCCGCAGGATGTGCGCCAGCCCTATGACGTGCGGGAGGTCATCGCCCGCATCGTCGACGGCTCCGAGCTCGACGAGTTCAAGGCCCGCTACGGTACCACGCTGGTCTGCGGCTTCGCCCGCATCTGGGGCCATCTGGTCGGCATCCTCGCCAATAACGGCATCCTCTTCTCGGAGTCGGCGCAGAAGGGCGCGCATTTCGTGGAGCTGTGCAGCCAGCGCGGCATCCCGCTGCTCTTCCTGCAGAACATCGCCGGCTTCATGGTCGGCCGGAAATACGAGACGGGCGGCATCGCCAAGGACGGCGCCAAGCTCGTCACCGCCGTCGCTACCACCGCCGTGCCCAAATTCACCGTGTTGATCGGCGGCAGCTTCGGCGCCGGCAACTATGGGATGTGCGGCCGGGCCTATTCGCCGCGGCTGCTCTTCACCTGGCCCAACAGCCGCATCAGCGTCATGGGCGGCGAGCAAGCGGCGAGCGTGCTGGCCACCCTCCGCCGCGACAACATCGAGGCCAAGGGCGGCAGCTGGCCCGCCGAGGCGGAGGTCGAGTTCAAGGCGCCGATCCGCGCGCAATACGAGGCGCAGGGCTCGCCCTACTATGCCACCGCGCGGCTCTGGGACGACGGCATCATCGACCCCGCCTACACGCGTGACGTGCTGGGCCTCGGTCTGTCCGCCGCCTGCAACGCGCCGATCGGGGAGACGCGCTTCGGCGTGTTCCGCATGTGATCAAGACGCTCCTCATCGCCAATCGCGGCGAGATCGCCTGCCGCATCATCCGCACCGCGCGCCGCCTCGGCATCCGCAGCGTCGCCGTGTTCTCCGAGGCGGATGCGCGGGCGCAGCACGTCCTGATGGCCGATGCCGCCTATCCGATCGGCGCCGCTCGGGCGGCGGAGAGCTACCTCCGCATCGACCGCATCCTCGCCGCGGCGAAGGCGAGCGGGGCGGAAGCGATCCATCCCGGCTACGGCTTCCTCTCGGAGAATGCCGAATTCGCCGAGGTCTGCGCCGCCGCCGGCATCGCCTTCGTCGGCCCACCGCCGGCCGCCATCCGCGCCATGGGCAGCAAGGCGGAGTCGAAGCGCCTGATGGAGGCCGCCGGCGTCCCCATCGTCCCCGGCTATCATGGCGAGGCGCAGGAGGAGGCGCGGCTTTCGGCGGAGGCCGCGCGCATCGGCTTCCCCGTGCTGATCAAGGCGAGCGCCGGCGGCGGGGGCAAGGGCATGCGCCCCGTGCCGCGGGCCGAGGACTTCGCCGCGGAACTGGCCGGTGCCCGCCGCGAGGCCAGCGCCGCCTTCGGCGATGACCGCGTGCTGCTCGAGCGCTACCTGCAGAAGCCGCGCCATGTCGAGGTTCAGGTCTTCGCCGACAGCCACGGCAACACCATCCACCTCCACACCCGGGACTGCTCCGTCCAGCGCCGCCACCAGAAGGTCTTGGAGGAGGCGCCGGCCCCCGACCTTCCGCCGGCGCTGCGCGAGCGGCTGCACGACGCTGCCATCGCCGCGGCGCGGGCGGTCGGCTACGTCTCGGCCGGCACGGTGGAGTTCATCGTCGAGGGCGAGGACGCCTTCTTCATGGAGATGAACACCCGCCTCCAGGTCGAGCACCCGGTGACGGAGATGGTGACCGGCCTCGACCTCGTGGAATGGCAGCTGCGCATCGCGGCCGGCGAGCCGCTGCCGCGGCGCGAGCCGCCGCCGACCCGGGGCCACAGCGTCGAGGTGCGGCTCTATGCCGAGGATCCGGCGCAGGACTTCCGGCCCTCCACCGGCCCGTTGCGCCGCTTCCGCCTGCCGGAGCCCGCGCCCGACCTGCGGATCGAGAGCGGCGTCGTCGAGGGCGATGCCATCACCCCGCATTACGACCCGATGATTGCCAAGCTCGTCGCCTGGGGCTCGGATCGCCCGGCGGCGCTTGCCCGGCTCTCGGCGGCGCTGGCGGAATGCCGCATCGCCGGCATCACCAGCAATCTCGGCTTCCTCGCGCGTCTCGCGGCGCATCCTGCGATGCTGGCGGGGGAGCTCGATACCGGCTTCGCCGGGCGCCATGCCGGGGCCTTGCAGCCGCCGCCCGGCCCGGCGCCGCGCCTGGCCATCGCCGCCGCGGCGCTCGAGGCGCTGCTGCCGCCGGCAGCCCCGCCGCAGGATCCGTGGGACCGCCGGGATGGCTGGCGTCTCCAGGGTGCCGGGTCCCGCCTCCTGCTGCTCGCGGATGGGGAGGCGGTGCATCGCCTCCGCCTCACCGCCGCCGGGGCAGGGTGGGAGGGCGACCTGCCGCTGTCCGGCCGCCGCCTGCCGGATGGCGCCCTGCAGGTGGTGCTCGACGGCACCGCGCATCGCGTCCCGCTCCTCCGCGATGGCGATGCCGTGCAGGTCATGCTGCCGGAGGGCGAATGGAGCCTGCGCTGGCTCGACCCCTATGCGCCGCTGGGCGGCGAGGCTGCCGGTGCCGGCCGGCTCTCCGCCCCGATCCCTGGCCGCGTCGTCCAGGTCCTGGTCCAGCCCGGGGAGGCGGTCACCCGCGGCCAGGTCCTCGCCGTGCTCGAGGCGATGAAGACGGAGCTTCGCATCACCGCCCCGGCCGATGGCGTCGTCGCCCATATCGGCTGCGCGCCCGGCGACAGCGTGGAGGAGGGGGCGGAGCTCGTCACCCTGGCCGCCGCCGACTGAGCAGGCCTCGCCTCAGCGCATGCGTAGGGGATTCCGCAGCAGCAGCCCGGCGTTGCGCATGGCGACGCCGAGATTCAGCGCCTCCGGCATGGCCGCATAGGCAGCAGCCGGCGGCAGGTAGCGCAGCAGCAGGCCGAGCGCCTGGCTCCGGCTGCCGCGCTGGGCGAGCGCCATGACCAGCAGCAGTTCCGCCTCGTTCGGCGTGGATCGTGGGCAGAGCGGGCAGCCGATGCCCGGCATCCCATGCGCGCTCACCGCCCGGAGCAGCGCATCGAGCGGCCGCAGCGCCGCCGTCGCATCCTCGGCGATGAAGGGCAGCCGCATCGCGGCCAGTGTCGCGGCGCCGGTGCGGGCCGCGAGGGCCCAGCGTCGCATTCCTTCCAGCAGCAGCGCCTCGGCGGGTGGCAGCTCGGCAGTCTCTGTATCGGCCCAAGGCCAGGCGGGAAGGCCATGCGTCGCCATATCGCTCTCTCCGACGGAGGGGAGAGGCTATCGCAACTGAGAACCATTCGCAAATATGGGAAGGCCGCTCACCCTATCGTGCCCGGCGGCGACGCGGCTCGGCCTGGGCCCCTGCCTCGTCCTCCTCGATGTCCAGCCGCTCTTGCGCCGGCCGCCATACGGCTTCCCAGCGTCCCGGCCGCCCGGCGCGGCAGCGCAGAAGCTCCAGCCGCCAGCGCGGATCGCCGAGGCCTGCGCTGCCGCCGCCGACCCGCCAGCACGTCGCAGCACCTGCCTCGCCTGCCTGCTGCCGCAGCAAGAGGCCGAGCCCGCCGCCCGCGCCGGCCGCCTGCTGCAGCCGGCGTAGGGCCATCGGCTCCACGGTGTCGAGGCAGAGCACCGCGCCGGCGATGCGCGGGTTGCCGAGCCCCTCCTCCATGGCCCAGAGCGCATCCTCCGGCCGCGCCGCCCGGACCAGCAGTAGGTCAGCCGGCGAAAGGCCGAAACGGCCGAGCCCGACCGGAAACCCGTCGGCCGCGATCCAGAGCAAGCTTCCGCCGCTCTCCGCCGCCGCCCGCGCCAGCAGCAGCGCACAGAACCCGGCCGCTGCCTCCGGCTCTTCCGTCAGCACCTCGTGCAGCGCCGCCCGCGGCAATCCGCCGCCGGGCAGCGCAGCATCGATGGCGGGGCAGAGCGAAAGGCTGCCGGTGACGCCCGCGTCCCGCATGCGGCGCGCCGCCAGCGCCGCGCGCAGGGCCGGACGGTCGAGCCAAGGCCGGGGTGCGTCGTCGGGGGGATGGGTCATATCGAGTTCGTCTTATGTTCCAGCAGCGGTAGGCCTGCGGTCAACCCTTATGCGCCCGGTGCGGCCCCGCAATGTCGCCAGGACCCCTTGAATCCAACCCCGGGCCGCGCGCAGATCATCCGAACGCCAGGAGACGAGACCGCATGAGCCCCACGCCGACCGCCCGAATCGTGGATGGCCTCGCCGGCGCCATCGGCAACACGCCCCTCATCCGCCTGCGCCGTGCCAGCGCGGCGACGGGCTGCGAGATCCTCGGCAAGGCGGAATTCATGCAGCCGGGCGGCAGCGTCAAGGACCGCGCCGGCCTCGGCATCATCGAGGACGCCGAGCGGCGCGACCAGCTCATCCCCGGCGAGCCGGGCATCGTGGTCGAGGGCACCGCCGGCAATACCGGGATCGGCCTGACGCTGGTCGCCAATGCGCGCGGCTACCGCTCCATCATCGTGGTGCCGGAGACGCAGGCGAAGGAGAAGCTCGACTTCCTCCGCATGATCGGCGCCGACCTCCGCCTGATCCCGCCGAAGCCCTACCGCGACCCCGGGCATTACGTGCACACCTCCCGCCGCATCGCCGAGGAGCTGGCGGCGGAGGGGAAGCGCGTGGTCTGGGCCAACCAGTTTGGCAACCTCGCCAATGCCGCGGCGCACGAGGAGACCACCGGCCCGGAGATCTGGGACCAGACCGGCGGCCGCATCGATGCCTTCACCTGCGCCTGCGGCACCGGCGGAACCCTGGCCGGCGTCGCCCGCGCGCTGAAGGCGCGGAAGCCGGAGATCCGCATCGTCCTCGCCGACCCGATGGGCAGCGGTCTCTACAGCTGGGTCAAGACCGGCGAGGTCAAGGCCGAGGGCAATTCGATCACCGAGGGCATAGGCCAGGCCTCCACCGTCCCCGGCAATCTGGAGCAGGGCCGGGCCTTCATCGACGATGCGGTGCAGGTCGCCGACCCGGTGGCGCTGGAGCAGGTCTACGACCTGCAGCTCCACGAGGGACTCTCGGTCGGCGGTTCCGCGGGCATCAATGTCGCGGCGGCGATTGCGGTGGCGCGGCAGATAGGGCCGGGTCACACCATCGTCACTATCCTCTGCGATGGCGGGTCGCGGTATCAAAGCAAGATCTTCAACCCGGCCTTCCTGCGCGATCGCGGCCTGGCCGTGCCTTCCTGGCTCGAATAGGGCGGACCATGGAACTCCTCGAACTCACCCGCACCATTCGCGCCCGTGATCCGGCCCGCCCGACCTGGATCGAAGCCTTCACCTGCTATGCCGGCCTTCACGCCGTGCTGATGCATCGCGTCGCGCACGGCCTGTACCGCACCGGCTTCCGTGCCCTGGCACGCGCCGTCTCCCACACCAGCCGCTTCGTCACCGGCATCGAGATTCATCCCGGCGCCACCATCGGCCGACGGCTCTTCATCGACCATGGCATGGGCGTCGTCATCGGCGAGACGGCGGAGATCGGCGACGACGTGCTGATCTATCACGGCGTCACGCTCGGCGGCCTTTCCGGCCAGCCCGGCAAGCGCCACCCGACCATCGGCAACGGCGTGGCGATCGGCGCCGGTGCGCAGGTGCTGGGACCCATCCGCATCGGCGACAATGCCCGCATCGGCGCCAATGCAGTGGTCGTCGCCGAGGTGCCCGCCGGCGAGACCGTGGTCGGCATCCCCGCCCGCCCGCCGCAGGAGCACCGCATCCTCCCGCCGCGCCGCGCGCCGAGCCCCGGCTACGGGCTGCTCGACGCCCCCTGCGACCCGGTGGGGGAGGAGCTGGCCGAGCTGCGCGCCGAGGTTGCCATGCTCCGCAACGAGATGGCCCTGCTGCGCGGGCAACAGCAGCAGGTGAACATGCCAGCCGCCGAATAGCGTCTGGAAGCAGGAGGGCGCCGACCCATCTGTTGGCCCGTTGTCAACATACGAAGGAGACAGGCATGGCCAGCATCCATCGCAGCGCCAGCGCGCATTGGCAGGGCAGCGGCAAGGAGGGCACCGGCAGCCTCACCACCCAGTCCGGCGTGCTGAAGAGCAGCCAGTACGGCTTCAAGACGCGCTTCGAGAACGGCCCCGGCACCAATCCGGAGGAGCTGATCGCCGCCGCCCATGCCGGCTGCTTCACCATGGCGCTCGCCTTCCAGCTCTCGGGCGCCGGGCATGAGGCGCAGGCGCTCGACACCTCGGCCAAGGTGTCACTCGAGCAGGAGGGCGCGGGCTGGAAGATTGCCGCCGTCGCGCTCACGCTGAAGGCAAAGGTCCCCGGCCTGTCACAGGAGGAGTTCCAGAAGCTCGCCGATGCCGCCAAGGCCGGCTGCCCGGTCTCCAAGGTGCTGAACGCCAGCATCACCCTCGACGCCACGCTCGAATCCTAGGCTACACTCCCCGCCGAAGAGCGGGGAGGCTCCCATGACCGAGACAGGCGCGCGCGCCCGGCGCAACATCATCGGCGATGCGCTGGGGCGCGCGGCGGCGCGCTTCCGCGACCGCGGGGCGCTCCGCTTCGCCGACCGCGCCTGGAGCTATGCCGCGCTCGACCAGGCCGCCTCCCGCATCGGCCGCTGCCTGCTGGCCTCGGGCCTGGCGCCGGGCGACCGCGTCGTCGTCTATGGCCGCAACTCGGACGCCTACTTGCTGCTCTGGCTCGGCTGCGCCCGGGCCGGCCTCGTGCATGTGCCGATCAACTTTGCGCTGACCGCGAAGGAGGTCGAATACGTCCTCCGCCAGTCCGGCGCCGCGCTGCTGCTGCACCAGCCGGCGCTCGCCGCGACGGCCGAGGCCGCCCGCGCCGCGGTGCCCGGCGTCCGCGGCGGCACCATTGATGCGGGGGAGGGGGCGCTCGACATCCTCGCCGCCGCGCTCGACCCGCAGTGGGATGCGGCCGAGCTGCTCGGCGAGGCGGTGCAGGACGAGGACCTCGTCCAAATCATGTACACCTCCGGCACCACCGGCGCGCCGAAGGGGGCGATGATGTCGCATCGCGGCCTGCTCGCCGAATATGCCAGCTGCATCATCGAGCTGGAGATGCAGCGGGACGACCGCTCCCTCGCCGCCCTGCCGCTCTATCACACGGCGCAGATGCATGCCTTCACCATGCCGCAGCTGCTCGCCGGCATCCCGACCCTGCTGATCGACGCGCCCGTCGCCGCTACCTGCCTCGAGCTGATCGAGCGGGAGCGCATCACCGCCTTCTTCGCCCCGCCTACGGTCTGGATCACCCTGCTGCAGCACCCGGATTTCGGCGCGCGGGACCTCGCCTGCCTGCGCAAAGTCTATTACGGCGCGAGCATCATGCCCGTGCCCGTGCTGCAGGAGCTGCGCGCCCGCCTGCCCGGCGCGCAGCCCTTCAACTGCTACGGCCAGACCGAGATCGCACCGCTGGCGACGGTGCTGCGGCCGGAGGAGCACGAAGCCCGGCCCGGCTCCATCGGACGACCCGTTCTCAATGTCGAGACCCGGGTCGTCGATGCGGAGATGCGCGACGTGGCACCCGGCGAGCGCGGCGAGGTGGTGCACCGCTCGCCGCAGCTCCTGCTCGGCTACTGGAACATGCCGGAGGAAACCGCCCGCGCCTTCGAGGGCGGCTGGTTCCACAGCGGCGACGTGGCGACCATTGACGCGGAGGGCTACCTCGCCATCGTCGACCGCACCAAGGACCTGATCAACACCGGCGGCGTGCTGGTGGCGAGCCGCGAGGTTGAGGAGGCGCTCTTCACCCACCCGGCGGTCGCCGAGGTCGCCGTCATCGCGGTGCCCGACCCGAAATGGATCGAGGCGGTCGCCGCCGTCGTCGTCCCGCGCGCCGACGCGCCCGCCGATATCGAGTCCGTCCTCCTCGCCCATGCGCGCGGCTTGCTCGCTCCCTACAAGCTGCCCAAGCGCATCATCATCGCCGAGTCGCTGCCGAAGAACACCGCGGGCAAGCTGCTGAAGCGCGAGCTGCGGCAGACCTTTGCCGGCACGGCGAGCGGCGCGCTCGGCGCAGGGTGACGCGCGCGCGGCGCCTCGCTATGGTCCGCCGGAGCGAAGGCCATACGGGACGGAGACCTCACGCATGACGCAGGCAAGGCGGACCGAGGCGCGGCTCGGCGGGCATATCCTGGCCGATGCGCTGGTGGCGCAGGGCGTCAGCCACGCCTTCTGCGTCCCCGGCGAGAGCTATCTTGACCTGCTCGACGGGCTCTATGCCCAGCGCAACCGCATCCAACTCGTCACCTGTCGCTTCGAGGCGGGCGCCGTCCATATGGCGGAGGCCTATGGCAAGCTCACCGGCAGGCCGGGCGTCGCCATCGTCACGCGCGGCCCGGGCGCCTGTCATGCGGCGATCGGCGTACATGTCGCCTTCCAGGACAGTACGCCGCTGGTGCTGCTGATCGGCCAGATCCCCTTCGAGGAAACCGATCGGGAGAGCTTCCAGGAGGTCGACTACCGCAAGATGTTCGCGCCCCTCGCCAAGTGGGTGACGCAGATCGACGATGCCGCGCGCATCCCGGAGCTGATGGCCCATGCCTTCGACGTCGCCACCTCCGGCCGCCCCGGCCCGGTGGTGGTGGCCATCTCCGAGGAGATGCAGAAGGAAATGGCCTCGGTGCCGGATATCGGCCCCGCCCATGTCGCGCCTGCACACCCCTCGCCGGCGGCGATGGAGCGGATGATGGCGATGCTGGCGCAGGCCAGGCGCCCGCTCGCCGTGCTCGGCGGCGGCGGCTGCTGGACCGAGGAAGGCCGCGCCGATATCCGCGACTTCCTCCGCGCCAATGACATCCCCGTCGCGGTCAGCTTCCGCCGCCAGGGCCTTTACGACAACACGCTGCCCAACTATGTCGGTGATCTCGGCGTCGGCGCCGACGCCACGCTGGTCGCCAAGGCGCGCGAGTGCGACCTCTTCCTCGCCATCGGCACCCGCATCGGCGAGACCGTCTCGCAGGGCTACACCCTCTTCGACATGGCGGGCGGCACGCCCATCGTTCATGCCTATCCCGACCAGTCGGAGATCGGCCGCGTTTATCGCCCCGTACTCGGCATCACCACCGACCTGAACGCCTTCGCCGCCGCCGCCCGCGCCTTGCCGCCCATCGCTAGCCCCGCCTGGTCCGGCTGGCGGGCGGAGCTGCGCGCCGCGCGCGAGGCGCAGGCCGCTCCCGGCGAGTACGAGGGCCCGCTCAACCTCGCCGTCGCGCTGCAGGCGCTGGAGAGGGCGCTGCCGCCCGACACCATCTTCACCACCGATGCCGGCAATTTCGCCACTTGGCCGACGCGCTTCATGCATGTCTCGGAGGGGCAGGACTTCCTCGGCCCGACCAATGGCGCGATGGGCTACAGCGTGCCGGCCGCGATCGGCGCCAAGATCGTCCATCCCGGGCGGACGGTGATCTCCTTCGTCGGCGATGGCGGCTTCCTGATGACGGGGCAGGAGATCGCCACCGCCTTCCACCATGCGGTCAACCCGGTCATCCTGGTCTTCAACAACCAGATGTACGGCACGATCCGCATGCATCAGGAGCGGCAGTACCCGGGCCGCGTCTCCGCCACGGCGCTCACCAATCCGGACTTCGCCAAATTCATCGAGAGCTTCGGCGGGCATGGCGAGATCGTCGAGGCGACGGAGGAGCTGGTACCCGCCGTGCAGCGGGCCATCGCCTCCGGCAAGCCGGCAGTGGTCGAGGTGCGGACCAACCCGGAGCAGGTGACCAACCGCTCGACCATCGCCCAGCTCCGCGAGCAGGCGCGCAAGGCGGCGGCGAAGGTGCCGGTCGCGCAGCCGGCCCGGGTGCCGGCACCGCGGCGCGTCGGGCCGCGGACGCGGTGAGAAGGTGGGACGCTACCGCCCCACCGCATAGCCCTGCATGCCGCGCGGATTGGCGCCGGCCAGGATCTGCCCATCCGCCTCGCGCCGCACGCCGGTGAGCCGCCCCTCGGACCATTCGCCGCCCATCTCGGCGGCGTGGCCGCGGGCCGTCAGCTCCTCCAGCACCGCGGGCGCATAGCGCCCCTCCAGCACCAGCTTTCCCGGCCGGGCGCCACGCGGCCAGAAGCTGCTGATCCAATGCTCGCTGTGGAAGCTCGGCAGGTCGATCGCCTGCTGGATGCCGAAGCCATGGTCGAGCATCCGCGCCAGCATGATCGGCTGCCACTGGTCCTGCTGCTCGCCGCCCGGCGTGCCGAAGCTCATCCACGGCTTGCCCTCGCGCAGGACAAGGCTCGGCGAGAGCGTCGTGCGCGGCCGCTTGCCGGACTTCAGCCCATTTGGCAGCGTCTCGTCGAGCCAGAACATCTGGCAGCGCGAGCCGAGGCAGAAGCCGAGGCCGGGGATCGCCGGCGAGCTCTGCAGCCAGCCGGCCGAGGGCGTCGCGCTGACGAAATTGCCCCATTGGTCGATCACGTCGATGTGGCAGGTGTCACCCCCCGAGGCGCCGAGGCGGGAGACGGTCGGCTCCCCCGTTCCCGCCGCCATGGTGAGCGCCCCGGCGCGCTGCACCGCCGCCGCATAATCCGTCCGCGGCGTCCTACCGTCCGGCGAGCCCGGCCGGAAGTCGTTGTTCGCCTCGCGCCCTATCAGCGCCTGGCGCGCCGCATTGTAGTCAGCCGAGAGCAGCGTCCCCATCGGCACATCGGTGAATTCTGGATCGCCGTAGAAGGCCTCGCGGTCGGCGAAGGCGAGCTTCATCGCCTCCGTCACCGTATGAACGAACTCCGCCCCGACCGGGTCCATCGCCGCCACGTCGAGCCCATCGAGCAGGGCGAGGGTCTGCAGCATCGCCGGCCCCTGGCTCCAGGGCCCGCATTTCAGCACCGTATGGCCGCGATACTGCCCGGCCAGCGGCTGCTCCACGCTCGCCCGCCAGCCCGCCATGTCCTGGCCGGTTAGCAGCGCATAATGCCGCCGGCCGGAGGTGTCGAGAGCGGCGAAGCTGCGGCCGAAGCGATCGATCGCCTCGGCGATGAAGCCGCCATACCAGATGTTCCGCGCCGCCTCGATCTGCCCTTCGCGGTCGCTGCTCGCCGCCTCCGCCTCGCGCACCACCCGCGAATAGGTCTCGGCTAGCTCCGGGTTGGTGTAGAGGCCGCCGGGCTCGATTCCCTTCAGCCAGAGCGCGGCCGAAGTCTTCCATTCCGTCTCGAAGAGCGGCCGCACCGTCTCGATCGTCGCGCAGATCCGCCCGACCACATGCGCCCCGCGCGCCGCATAGCCGATGGCATAGTCCAGCACGTCGCGCAGCCGCCAGGTGCCATGGTCCCGCAGCATCAGCGCCCAGGCGTCGAAGGCGCCCGGGATCGGCGCGCAGAGGAAGCCCGTGCCGGGGACGATATCGAGGCCGAGCTCGTCGCGCAGCCTGGCCACCGTCATCGCCGCCGGCGCCGGCCCCTGGCCGCAGATCACCTGCTGCGTACCGAGCCTGGCGCTGTGCAGGATGATCGGGCAGTCGCCCCCTGGCCCGTTGAGATGCGGCTCCACGATCTGCAGGGTGAAGCCCGCGGCGCAGGCGGCGTCGAAGGCATTGCCGCCCCGCTCCAGCACGGACATGCCGACCTGCGAGGCGATCCAATGCGTGGTGGCGACGGCCCCGAAGGTGCCGGCGATCTCGGGCCGCGTCGTGAACATGCTGTGGCGCTCTCCCTGGGGCGTTGCCTGACGGCGTTCGAGGGGGCAGAGAAGGCCCGATCGGTCTGGAAGGCAAGCATGCTGGTCGGTGTGGTCGGGCCCTCCGGGGCGGGGAAGGACACGCTGATGGAGGGCGCCCGCGCCGCCCTGGCCGGCGACCCGCGCTTCCACTTCGTCCGGCGCAGCATCACCCGCCCCGCCGAGGCCGGCGGCGAGGCGCACCGCCCGCTCACCCGCACTGAGTTCGAGGCCGAGCGCGCCGCCGGCCGCTTCGCCCTGTGGTGGGAGGCGCATGGGCTGCTCTACGGCATCCCGGCCGAGCTGCCGCCGGGAGTGGCGATCGCCAACCTCTCCCGCACCGTCCTCGCCGAGGCCGCGCGCCGCATGCCGCTGCTGGTGCTGGAGATCACCGCCCCGCCCGCGGTGCTGGCCGCCCGCCTCGCCGCCCGCGGCCGGGAGTGCGCGGCCGACATCGCCGCCCGCCTCGCCCGCGAGGCGCCGCTGCCGGCCGGTCTGGACGTGGTGCGGGTGATGAATGGCGGCCCGGTGGAGCAGGGCATCGCCAGGGTGGTGGCGGCGCTCCGCGCTATCCCCTGAGCTGCAGCCGCTCCGCGATCAGGAGAGGCGCGCCCGCCCTGGCCTGGGTGAAGAGCGTGATCGCCTCCACGCGCCGCCGCAGCCCCGGCGCCTCGCCGAGGAATTCCGTCACCGCCGGCCGCACCACCGCCATTTCCTCGGCTGAAAGGCGCCGACTGAGGGTAACGTGGAAGCGCCATTCCTCCATCACATAGGGGTAGCCGTAGCGCAGCAGCAGCGCCTCCTGCCGCGGGCTGAGCCCGGCCCGCCGCCGCTTCGCCAGCTCCGCCACGTCCGGCGGCGCGCGGCAGTGCTCCATCGCCTCGACGCAGGCATCGGCGAAGGGGCGGAGGGCAGGGCAGGGCGCCGTCTCCCGCAGCGCCAGGAACCCGTCCAGGTTCTCGACCGCGAGCGGCGGCAGATCGAAGGGCGCGACCCGCGCCGCCAGCCCTTCCGCCGCCGCCAGGGCCTCCGCCCAGCTCACCCGCAGCTTGAAGGGCGGCTTCAGCGTCGCGTGCAGGCCGTAGCGCCGCGCATCCTTCGTGACCTCGGCGATGTCGAGCCCGGGCAGGGAGGGCTGCGGCAGCGGTGCCCCCGTCTCTGCATCCCGCCCGAGCCAGGCGGAACCGAGCCGGTGCAGCGGATCATCCGCCTCCGGCGCCCAGTAGAGGGCGAGCCGCGCCTCCGGCGCCGGTGCCCCGATCACGCGACGCGCTCGCCCCCGCGCCAGACGGCGCGGACCATCGGCAACCCCTCCACCGCCCGCACCCGCACCAAGTCGGCGCGAAGCCCCGGCGCCAGCCGTCCGCGGTCCGCCAGCCGGGCCATCCGCGCCGGCCCCTCGGTGATGCTGGCGATGGCTCGGGGCAGGGAGATGCCGGTGCTGGCCGCCGCGATCCAGGCCGCCTCCACCATCGCCGCCGGCACATAGTCGCTCGCCAGCGCATCGACGGCGCCGGCGCGGATCAGGTCGGCCGCCGCGACATTGCCCGAATGGCTGCCGCCGCGGACGATGTTCGGAGCGCCCGCGACCACCGTCACGCCGAGGCCGCGGGCGGCGCGGGCCGCCTCCATCGTCACCGGGAATTCGCTGATCCGGATGCCGTCATCGGCATTGCGCGCCATCTCCGCCACGTCGTCATCGTCATGGCTGGCGAGAGGCAGGTCGCGGTGGGCCATGCGGTCCAGCAGCCAGCGGCGCTGCGGCTCGCGCAGCCGGGCCCGGCGCTCCAGCAGCTCATCGATCCGCGCATCCACCTCGGCATCGCTCATCTGCTTCTGCCGCTGGCGCATGGCGCGGTAGCGCGGGATGTCGCGGTACTGGCCGACGCCCGGCGAATGGTCCATCAGGCTCACCATGGCGACGAGCGGGTGGTCGGCGACGCTCTCCACCGCCGGCACCATGTCGGTCGCCGGCAGCTCGCAGCGGAGGTGCAGCAGGTGCTCCGCCTTCAGCAGCCCGGTCGGCACCAGCGCGCCGAGGTCGGCGACGCCCTCGTAGAAGGTCTGCACCCGCCCCGGATCGAAGCCGAGATCGCCGAGGCAGAGCGCGTCGAAGACGGTGGTGACGCCCGCCGCCGCGCATTGCGCATCATGGGCGAGCAGAGCGGAGCGGCTTGGCCAGCGCGCATTGGCCCGCGGCTGCACCTGGCGCTCGAGATTGTCGGTATGGAGGTCCACCACGCCGGGGATGATGTGGTCGCCCTCGCAGTCCACCGCCCCGGCGAGGCTGCTGCGCCCGGGCTGGACCTCGATGATCAGGCCGCCGCGCAGGCGGATCGTCCCCGGCACGACGTCGTCAGGCAGGACGAGCAGGGCATTGGAGAGGATGGTCTCGGACATCAGGCGGCAACCGGCATGGGCTGGACCTCGAAGAGGCGGTCCGCGACCTGGTCGCGCACCTCGGTGTCGTGGAAGATGCCGATGAGGGCGGTGCCCGCGGCCTTGGCGGCGCGGATCAGCCCGACGACCACCGCGCGGTTGGCGGCATCGAGGCTTGCCGTCGGCTCGTCGAGCAGCAGCACCGGATAGCCGGGGGCGAAGCCGCGCGCGAGGTTCACCCGCTGCTGCTCGCCGCCGGAGAAGGTCGCCGGCGGCAGCCCGTGCAGCCGCGCCGGCAGGTTGAGCCGCCCCAGCAACGCGGCGGCCCTTGCCCGCGCCTCCTCACGCGCCAGACCGCGCGCCACCAGCGGCTCGGCCACGATGTCGAGCGTCGGCACGCGGGGGATCACGCGGAGGAACTGGCTGACATAGCCGAGCGTCTCCTGCCGCACCTCCCGCACCAGCCGCGCATCGGCGGCCGCCAGATCGACATCCGCGCCGCGATGGCGAATCAGGATGCGCCCCGCCCCGGCGCCGTAATTCCCGTAGAGCAGCCGCATCAGCGTGGACTTCCCGGCCCCGGACGGCCCCGCCAGCGCCACGCATTCCCCTGGCGCCACGCCAAGCTCGACCTTCTCCAGCACCGGGATGCACGTCCCGCCCTGGAGATGCAGCGTGAAGGACTTCGCCAACCCCTCGGTGCGGATCGCCGGGCTCATGCCGCCAGCACCGAGGCGACGAGGAGCTGGGTGTACTCATGCTGCGGGTCGTCCAGCACCCGGTCGGTCAGCCCCTGCTCCACCACCTGGCCCTGCCGCATGACCAGCAGCCGGTGCGCCAGCAGCCGCGCCGCGGCGATGTCATGCGTCACGATCACCACGGCGAGGCCGAGATCGGCGACCAGCGCCCGGATCATGTCGAGCAGCTTCGCCTGCACGGAGACGTCGAGGCCCCCCGTCGGCTCGTCCATGAAGACCAGCCGCGGCCGCGTCACCAGCGTCCGGGCGATCTGCAGCCGCTGCTGCATGCCGCCCGAGAAGAGTTCCGGCATGCCGTCGATCCGCTCGGGGTCGATCTCCACGCGCCGCAGCCACTCCGCCGCCTCGGCACGGATGCTGCCATAGTGACGGGCACCGACCGCCATGAGGCGCTCGCCGATATTGCCGCCGGCCGAGACGCGCATGCGGAGCCCGTCGCGTGGATTCTGGTGGACGAAGCCCCAATCCGTGCGATGCAGCCGCCGCAGCGCCGCCTCGCCCATTCCATGGACGGCATGCACGCCGCCCTCCGGGTCGCGGTAGCGCACCACCCCGGACTCCGGCCGCATCATCCCCGAGAGCACGCGCAGCAGCGTCGTCTTACCCGAGCCGCTCTCGCCGACGATGGCGACGACCTCGCCGGGAAACACCTCGAGCGAGACGTCATCCAGCGCCGGCACCGCGCCGAAGCGGAGCGAGAGCTCCTCGGCCTCCAGCAGCGCGCTCATTCCGCCGCCTCCCGCCGCGCCTGCCGCGTGTTGCAGTAGTCGGTGTCGGAGCAGACGAACATCCGCCCGCCCTTGTCGTCCACGACGACCTCGTCGAGATAGCTCTCCTGGCTGCCGCAGAGCGTGCAGGGGGCATCGGCGCGCACCGGTCGGAAAGGATGATCCTCGAAATCG
The DNA here is from genome assembly GCF_059504005.1 of Belnapia sp. Classification (NCBI taxonomy): domain Bacteria; kingdom Pseudomonadati; phylum Pseudomonadota; class Alphaproteobacteria; order Acetobacterales; family Roseomonadaceae; genus Belnapia; species Belnapia sp. Next base: position 28,891 of record NZ_JCACHU010000043.1, read on the forward strand.
AGGCTCTTCACCGAGGTGTAGGGCGGCACCGCATAGATCCGCTTCTCCCGCCCGGCGCCGAAGAGCTGCAGGGCCGGCATCCGGTCCATCTTCGGGTTGTCGAAGGCGGGGATGGGCGAAGGCGACATGAGGTAGCGCCCGCCGACCAGCACCGGGTAGTTGTAGCTGATCGCCACATGGCCATGCCGGGCGATGTCCTCGTAGAGCTTCACATGCATGAGCCCGTAATCGGCCAGCGCATGCATGCGCTTGGTCTCGGCGACGCGCGGCTCCAGCCGGAAGAGCGGCTCCGGCATCGGCACCTGGTAGACGAGGATCTGCCCCTCGCGCAGCGGCGTCTCCGGGATGCGGTGCCGCGTCTGGATGATCGTCGCCTCGCCGGTCCGCTCCGTCGTCTCCACCCCCGCCACCTTGGCGAAGAAGCGCCGGATGGACACGGCGTTGGTGGTGTCGTCGGCGCCCTGGTCGATCACCTTCAGCCGGTCGCCCACGCCGATGACGCTGGCGGTGACGGCGATGCCGCCCGTGCCCCAGCCATAGGGCAGCGGCATCTCCCGCGCGCCGAAGGGCACCTGGTGCCCGGGGATCGCCACCGCCTTCAGCAGGGCGCGCCGGATCATCCGCTTGGTGTTCTCGTCCAGGTAGCCGAAATTGTAGCCGAGCGCGGTCATTCGCCTGACGCCTCCCGCCGCAGCAGCCGGATCTTCTCCAGCTCGCTCTGGAAATCGACGTAATGCGGCAGCTTGAGGTGCTCGACGAAGCCCGTCGCCTCGACGTTGTCGCAGTGATAGAGCACGAATTCCTGATCCTGCGCCGGCGCCTCCACCGGCTCGCCGAGCTCGGTGGCGCGCAGCGCCCTGTCGACCAGCGCCATCGCCATGGCCTTCCGCTCGCCATGGCCGAAGACGAGGCCGTAGCCGCGGGTGAATTGCGGCGGCTCCGTCTTCGAGCCGGCGAACTGGTTCACCATCTGGCACTCGGTGACGGTGATCTCGCCGAGCTCGATCGGGAAGCCGAGCTCCGGCGGCTCGAACTCGACCGTGACCGCCCCCATCCGGATCTCGCCGACGAAGGGATGCGCATTGCCGTAGCCGCGCTGCGTCGAATAGCCGAGCGAGAGCAGGAAGCCCTCGTCGCCCCGCGCCAGCGCCTGCAGCCTGAGCGGCCGCTCGGCGGGGAAGTCGAGCGGCTCCCGCGTCAGGTCGCGCGGCTCCGCCTCGGAAGGCGGCTCCGCCGCCATCAGCCCCTCCTGCGCCAGGAGCCCGGTGACCCGAGGCGCAAGTGCCTCATCGGCCGGAGCCTCGGGCGCTGGCTCCGGCACGCCGCCCTCGGCGGCCAGGGCGAAATCCAGCAGGCGGTGCGTGTAGTCGAAGGTCGGCCCCAGCACCTGCCCGCCCGGCAGCTCCTTGTAGGTGGCGCTGATCCGCCGCCGGATGCGCATCCGGCCGGTCTCGACCGGCAGGCTCGCGCCGAAACGGGGCAGGGTGGTGCGATAGGCGCGCAGCAGGAAGGCCGCCTCGATCAGGTCCCCCCGCGCCTGCTTCACCGCAAGCGCGGCCAGCCCGCGATCGTGGCAAGCCCCCTCTGCCATTACCCGGTCGACGGCGAGGCCGAGCTGCGCCTCGATCTGGGCCAGGCCCAGCTCCGGCAGCGCCGGATCGCCGCGCCTTTCCTCAGCGAGCCAGGCATGCGCAGCCTCGATCGCCCGCTCGCCGCCTTTGACCGCCACATAGGCCATCAGCCGGTCTCCTCGATGCGCGTGGTGCGGGGCAGCGCCGTCAGCCTGTCCCCGGCGCAGAGCACCAGGTCGACGCCGCGGGGGAACCGCGCGCCGTTCGCCGCCCAGGCGGCGAGGAAGCCGCTCGCCAGCCCCGCGACCCGCAGGCGGTGGTCCGTCTCGATCCCCGGCCCGGTGAGCCGCCAGCCCCGGCCCTCCTCCAGCGCCGCCACCTGCAGGACGAGCGTCGCCGAGCGATGCGGCTCCTCCTCCGAGCCCGGCTCCAGCGTCGCTAGCTCCGGCGTTCCGGCCGTGGCCAGCAGGAAGCCGGCCGCCCCTGGCTCCGCCACCAGCGGGCAGCCGGCATGGAAGCGGACCCACTCCTCCGCCGCCGGCCCGGCATCGGTCCAGACCGGCGTTTCGGCATCCGCCAGCGTCAGCAGCACGGCCGCCGCAGCCGGGGCGAGCGGCGCCGGCGCCTCCGGCAGCCCCGCCAGGCGCTGCACCCGTCCGGGCCTTGCCATCGCCTCCAGCAGTGCCCGGAAGCAGGCCTGCGCCTCGGGCATTGGTTCGGCGAAGCCGGGGGTCAGGCCGCTCATCGCATCGTCGCCATGGTGAAGAACTCCACCCGCGTCGCCGCCGCCTTCGCCGCCTCGCGCGCGGCGCGGGCCGATTGCGCCTCGGCCAGCGGCTCGATCACCGCCGCCAGCAGCGCCGGCCGCCGTGACGGGTCCTGCAGGGCGGCATCCAGCACCGCCGCCAGCTCAGCCTGCCGCGCATCCCGGCCGGCGACATAGGCATGGCCGACGGTGCCATCCGCCAGCCGCACGCTGCACCGCGTCACCGTCACCTCGCCGAGATTGAAGGGCGCCCCATCGCCGCCCTGGCGGCCGCGGGCCATCACCAGGCCCGTCTCCGGCCCACGCAGCCTTGCATGGCGGGGAAGGGCAGGGGCCTCTGCCAGACGGGCTGCGATGGCATCGGCATCGGCCCGGGCCAGCACCCCCATCCAGCGGCGGCGCGCTTCCTGGGCATTCCTTGCATCTTCGGACATGACATCAACCGTAAAGTCTAGACATTCAGACGTCCAGCCATCTAGGATGCCTGTAACATTACATGCCAGGCAGGGCCCATGGTTGAAACTTCCATGAACATGACCGCCACCCTGGCCCGTGGCCAGGGCGTCGCCCTTTGGCGCCAGATCGCCGGCACCATGGAGCGGGAGATCGCCAGCGGCAGCCTCGCTCCGGGCGCCCGCCTGCCGACCGAGGCGGAGCTCTCCGCCCGCTTCGCCGTCAACCGCCACACGGTGCGCCGCGCCATGGAGGAGCTGGAGGGCCGCGGCCTCGTCCGGATTGAGCAGGGCCGCGGCAGCTTCGTCGCCGAGGACGTGCTGGACTACCCGGTCGGCCCGCGCACCCGCTTCTCCGAGACCATCCGCCGGCAGAACCGCGAGCCGCAGGGCCGGATGCTTCGCATCGAGGAAGTGCCCGCCGAGGCGCATATCGCCGAGCAGCTCCGCCTGCGCCGCGGTCGGCCCGTGATCCTCGCCGAGCGGCTCAGCCTGGTCGACGGACGGCCCATCGCCATAGGCACCCATTGGTTCTCCACGGCGCGCTTCCCCAGCATCGCCGCGCTGCTGGCCGAGGAGGCCTCCATCACCCAGGTCCTCACGCGCCTCGGCGTGCCCGATTTCCGCCGCCAGGCCACCCGCATCATCGCCCGCATGCCGACGCCGGAGGAGGCCACGCTGCTCGAGCAGTCCCGCACCCGCCCGGTGCTGGTGACGGAGGCGGTGAATGTCGACCCCCAGGGCCAGCCCGTCGAGGTCAGCTCCGGCTGCTACGCCTCCGGCCGGGTGCAGATCGTCGCGGAGAGCTGATGTGACGGGCTGGCACATCACCGGCGGCGAGGTGCTGCGCGACGGCGCCCTCGCCGCCGGCGACCTTGCCCTGGCGGGGCGGGCGGTTGCCGCTGCCCCGTCCCCCGGCGCCCGCCGCCTCGACGCCAGCGGCCTCCTCGTCCTGCCTGGCCTCGTCGACATCCATGGCGATGCCCACGAACGCGCCCTGCAGCCCCGGCCCGGCATCGGCTTCGCGCCTGCCCTCGCCCTCCGCGACACGGCCGCACAGCTGCTCGCCTCCGGCATCACCACGGCCTTCCTCGGCGTGACCCTCTCCTGGGAGCCCGGCCTCCGGTCGCTCGCCATGTGGCGCGCGCTGATGGCGGCGCTGGACGAGGTCCGCCCGCTGCCGCTCGACCTCCGCATCCACTGCCGCTTCGAGGCCGACAACATCGATGCGCTGGACGACGCGCTTGCCGACATGGCCGCTGGCCGCATCCACCTGCTCGGCTTCAACGACCATACCCCGGCCATCCTGAAGAAGCTCGGCAACGCCAAGGAACTGGCGAAATACGCCGGCCGCGCCGGCCTGTCGCCCGATGAATTCGGCCGAATGATCGAGCGCATCGCGGGCCGCCGCCCCGAGATCCGGGCCACCCGCGCCCGCCTCGCCGCAGCGGCGGCCGCGGCGGGCATCCCCATGCTCAGCCATGACGACGCGACGCTCGAGGACCGCGCCCTCTACCGCAGCCTCGGCGCCCGCTTCTGCGAATTCCCCATGGCCGAAGCCGTCGCCGCCGATGCCCGTGCCCATGGCGAGGCGGTGGTGATGGGCGCGCCCAATGTGGTGCGCGGCGGCAGCCATCTCGGCTGGGCCAGCGCCGCGCCGCTCGCCGAGCGGGGCCTGGTGACCATCCTCGCCAGCGACTACCACTGGCCCGCGCTACTGGAGGCGCCCTTCGCCATGGCCCGGCGCGGCAGGCTGAGCCTTGCCGAGGCCTGGTCGCTGGTCTCCGCCAACCCGGCCGCCGCGGCCGGCCTGGCCGACCGCGGCGCGCTCCGCCCGGGCATGCGCGGCGACGTGATCGTCGTCGATCCGCAGGCGCCGCGCGTGCTGGCCTGCTTCGTCGCCGGCGAGGCAGCCCTCCTCACCGGCGACGCCGTCGCGCGCCTGCAGGCCCCGCTCAGGCCGTGATGCTCTTCCAGTCCACGCCGCTCTCGAAGGCTGCGGCCGCGCGGTAGATCGTCCCCTCTTCGTACATCTTGCCGACCAGCATCAGGCCGACCGGCAACCCGTCCGCCAGGCCGCAGGGCACCGACATCGCCGGGTGATGCGTGCAATCGAAGGGCGACGTGTTCGGCAGCACCTCGAAGGCCCGCTGGATGATCTCGGAGGTCGGCGCATCCGGCGTCGGCAGCGGCGTTGCCGTCATGGGGAGGGTCGGCATCGCCAGCAGGTCGTACTGCGAGAGCACCGAGTCATAGGCGGCCCGCAGGCGGCGCACCAGGTTCTGCGCCTTGGCGTAGTAGTGCCCGCGATGCCGCGTCACCATGTAATGCCCGAGCAGCATGGTGTTCTTCAGCGTCTCCGACAGCTCATCCGCCCGCCCGCGCCAGTTGCTGTGCGCATCGAGCAGCGAGTTGACGTAGAGCCCCTGCCAGTTGAAGCCGAATCCGTTGCCATGCATCATCTGCACGGTCGCACCCTCGGCCGCGACCGGCAGCCAGATCGCCGCCCCCAGCCGGTGCATCGGCAGCGAGACCGTCTCGACCGTCGCACCCAATCCGCGCAGCCGCTCCGCCGCCTCGCGCACCAGCGCGTCGTTCTTCTCCTGCGACTGCGGATGGGCGAAGCCTTCCTCGATCAGCGCGATCTTCATCCCCGCCACGCCGCCCCGCATCAGGTCGCGATAGGCCGGCACCGGCGCCGTGCTGTACTGCCGGGGGTCGAGCCCGTCAGGCCCCGCCAGCACCTCCAGCAGGAGCGCATTGTCCTCGACCGTCGCTGTCATCGGCCCGGTATGGTCGATGGTCAGCTCGATCGGCATGATCCCGGTATAGGGCACCAGCCCATGCGTCGGCTTCATGCCATAGATGCCGCAGAAGGCCGCCGGCATGCGGATCGACCCGCCCTGGTCGCCGCCGAGCGCCATCGGCACCTCGCCCGCCGCTACCACCGCCGCGCTGCCTGAGGAGGAGCCGCCCGCCGAATAGCCCATGCGGTGCGGGTTGTGGACGGGTGCCGGCGCGCTGGTATGGCTGCCGCCGGAGAAGCAGAAATACTCGCAGACCGTCTTGCCGGTGATGGTGCCGCCCGCCTCCAGGATCCGCGTGGCGACCGTCGCATCCACATCCGGCACATAGCCCTCGAGCGTCGAGGCGCCGTTCATCATCGGCACGCCGGCAAGGCAGATATTGTCCTTCAACGCGACGGTCTTGCCCTTGAGCTTGCCGGAGGCGGCGCCCTCCACCCTGGTCTTCACATACCAAGCGCCGTAGGGGTTCTCCTCGGCGCTCGGGCGCCGGCCCGGGGCGCGCGGGAAGGTCACCTCCGGGATCTCGTCCGGCATCTGGTCGACAAGGTTGTAGGCGGCGAAGCTGCCCTCCAGCGCCGCCCGATGCTGCTTCATCTCATCGGCAGTAAAGGTCATGCCTAGCTCGTCCGCGACCTTGTGCCATTCCTCGATGCCCGGCAGCCTCAGCGTTCCCAGCGGCATGGTCGTCCTCCTCCGTTCTTAGGTCAGGCGCTCGTGCCCACGAATTCCTGCACCAGGGCAGGGTCGCCGAGCGCAGTCGGCGGGAGCTCCCGCGTGATGCGGCCGCGCTGGATCAGCAGGATGCGGTCCGCAAGGGCCTGGATGAAGTCGAGATTTTGCTCGACCAGCAGCACGGACAGCCCGCGCCGCCGCAGCGCGTGGATGCGCTCGACGATGGCTGCGTTGATGGAGGGCTGGATGCCCTCGGTCGGCTCATCGAGCAGCAGCAACCGCGGCCGCCCACAGAGCGCCCGCGCGAGCGCCAGCAGCTGCTGCTCGCCGCCCGAGAGCGCGCCGCCCGGCCGGTCCAGCAGCCGCCGCAGTTCGGGGAATTCCTCCAGCACTTCCTCGACCACCTCGCCGCCGCGGCCGCCCTTGGCGGCAACGGCGAAGCGCAGGTTGTCGAGCACCGAGAGTGCCGGGAAGATCTGCCGTCCCTGCGGTACGTAGCCGAGGCCGCGCCGCGCCCGTTCATGCGGCGGCAGGCGCTGGATCTCCTCGCCATCGAGCAGGATCCGCCCGCCCTTGCAGGGCAGCAGCCCCATGATGATGCGCAGCAGCGTCGTCTTGCCCATCCCGTTATGGCCGAGGATGCCGACGCAGCTTCCCGCCTCGACGCCGAGCGAGGTGCCGTGCAACACGCCGATGCGCCCATAGCCGGCCACGAGGTCCTCGACCGCCATCATGCCGGCACCGCCATCCGCGCCTCCGGCGGCCGCCCTAGATAGACGTCATGGACCCGCGGGTCGGCCAGCACCCGCTCCGCGCAATCCTCGACGAGGATGCGCCCCTGGTGAAACACGGTGATGCCGCTGGCGATCGCCCGGATGAATTGCATGTCGTGCTCGACGACGATCACGGCATGGTCGCGGTTCATCTCGCGGATCAGCCCCGCCGTCCCTGCCGTCTCCTCCGCGCTCATCCCCGCCGTCGGCTCGTCGAGGATGATGAGGTCCGGCTCCGGCGCCACCACCGTCGCCAGCTCGACCAGCTGCCGCTGCCCATGCGCCAGCAGCCCGACCTGCGCCCCAGCGAGCGCCCCGATCCCGAGCCGTTCCAGCGCCGCCATCCCACGTCGCCGCGCTTCCCGCTCCCCATGCTTGCGCCGCACCGCGAGCGTCACGCCCTCGAGCGCCGTCAGCCCGTCGAAGAGCGAGGGCACCTGCGTCTTGATACCGATGCCAAGCCGCGCGATGGCATGCGGCTCGAGACCGGTGATGTCCCGCCCGCGCCACAGGATGCGCCCCGCGCTCGGCCGGTACTGCCCTGTGAGGCAGCGGAAGAAGGTGCTCTTGCCTGCCCCGTTCGGCCCGATCAGGCAGCGCAACTCCCGCTCCGCCACGGCAAGGCTGACATCGTCGACGGCGACGACGCCGCCGAAGCGCATGGTGAGCCCCTCCGTCGCCAGCAAGGCGGTCATGGCGCCCGCCGCCGCAGCAGCGAGGCCAGCGTCGGCTGCAGCCCCCGCGGAACGACCAGCACCGCCAGCACGAGCACCAGGCCGAGGATGAGGTTCGGGTTGACCTCCGGCAGCGTTCCCGCCCAGGAGGTCAGCGCCTGCAGAAGCATCGCGCCCAGGACCGGCCCGAGCAGCGTCCCCACACCCCCAACCATCACCCAGATGATCACCTGTCCTGAATAGGCCAGCGAGAACATCGTCGGGCTGACGAATACGCTGTTGGCGAAGAGCATCCCCGCAAGCCCGGCCATCAGCCCGCCGATCGAGAAGATCGCCAGCTTGTAGAGCCGCACGTCGTAGCCGAGCAGCGCCGCCCGCAACTCGTTCTCGCGGATAGCGACGACAACGCGCCCGAAATGGCTCCTGAGGATCAGCTTGCAGGCCGCGTAGCAGCCGCCGAGGCAGGCCACCGCGACGGCGAAGATCTGTTCCGGCGCCAGCGCCGTCCCCGGATCGCCCGGCATGTTGAGCGGCGGCGTCGCGGGAATGCCGTTGAACCCGCCCAGCGGCGCCGCGCCGATCCGCCACTCCTCGCCCGCCGTCGAGTTGATGAAGTTGAACAGGATCAGCGTCACCGTCAGGGTGATGACGCCCATATAGACGTCGCTGACCTTGCCGTAGAACATCACGTAGCCAAGCGCCGCCGCCGCCAGCATGGGCACGCCGAGCGCGATCGGGATCGCATAGGTTGTATCCGTCAGGTTGAGCGCCGCCACCGCATAGGCATAGCCGCCCAGCCCGAAGAAGGCCGCCTGGCCGAAGCAGAGGATGCCGCCGAAGCCCCAGACCAGCGCGAGGCTCAAGGCCAGCAGCGCCATGGCGACATAAACGGTCGCGTTGATGATGGCGAAAAGCTCCAGCACCTGCGGCAGCCACCAGGCGGCAAAGGCGGCCGCCAGCAGCGCCAGCGCAGCCTGGAGGAGGGCGCGGCGATCTTCCATCACAGCGAGCGTCGGAAGAAGCGCCCGGTGATGCCTTGCGGCAGCAGTCGGAGCAGCAGGATGGCGACGGCGAGCATCAGCACCTCGCCCAGCACCGGCGTCGTGGCGAAGGTGCCGAGCGTGTTGACGCTGCCGAGCAGGCCGGCCGCCGAGCTCGTCCCCGCCAGCATGGACGCGCCGCCGGTGATGACGGTGATGAAGCTCCGCGCGATATAGGCCGTGCCCATCGTCGGCACCACGCCCGACATCGGCGCGATCAGCGCCCCAGCGAGCCCCGAGACCGCCGCGCCGGCCGCGAAGGAGAGTGCATAGACCCGCTCCGTCGGCACGCCGAGCGCCGCCGCCATTCCGGCATTCTGCATCGTCCCCCGCGCGATCAGCCCGGCCGGCGTGAAGCGCAGCACCGCCCAGACCGCGGCGAGCAGCACCAATGTTGCCGCAATCAGGAACAGGCTATAGCCCGAGGTGCTGTAGGCGCCGATCTGCACGCTGCCGAGCGGCGCCGAGAACCCGGCGACCGTATTGCCGAAGATCATGGTGACGGCGCCGACCAGCGCCAGCGATAGCCCCCATGTCGCCAGCATCGTATCCACCATCCTCCCATAAAGCCGCCGGATCACCAGCCGCTCGACGACCACGCCAAGCAGCCCGACGCAGAGCGGCGCCACCACCAGCATCGCCACCCAAAGGTTGACCCCGGCCCCCACGGCGAGGATCGCGCTATAGGCGCCGAGCATCAGGAACTCGCCATGCGCCAGGTTGATCACCCGCATCATGCCGAAGACGATGGCGAGGCCGAGGCTGATGAGCAGCAGCGTGGCGATGCCGCTCAGCGCCTGGATGCCGGTGGCGAGCGCCAGGTCCATCGCTAGATCCTGACGTCCACCACGACCTGGCGATTGGCGTTCGGCTCCTTCTGGAGGTCGCAGACCGATTGCGTGTCGGAGGGCGGCGAGTTGGGGAAATGCTGCAGCACGTTGAAGCCGCGGTTCTTTACCTCCGCCACATAGACATCGAGCGTGACGTGGTTGGTCTTCGGGTCGAGCGTCGTCCGGCCCGGCGGCCCGTCGACGCTGATGCCGGAGCCCAGCGCCTCGATCACCTTCATCCGGTCGATGGTGCCGGCCTTCTTCACGCCCTCGGCCCAGAGCCGCATGCCGATATAGCTACGCATGGCAAGCTCCGCGCCGAGATAGGGCGTGCCAGTGCCGAGCTTCGCGCGGAACTTCTCGAGGAAGGCCTTGTTGGCCGGGTTGTCGACTTCCTGGAAGTAGGAGAAGGCGCAGACGATGCCGTCGCCCTCCTCGGGCGAGAGCAGCAGGCTCTCATTCCCGCCGCCGAAGGTGGTGGAGGCCATGGGGATGCGGCTCTTCATCCCCGCCGCGGCCCATTGCCGGTAGAAGGAGACATGCGCGCCGCCGACGAGCGCGGAGACGACCATGTCCGGCTTCGCCGCCTGGATCTTCTGGATCGCCGGGCCGAAATTGGTGACGTCAAGCGGGAAGAAGTCGACCCCCACCGCATCCCCGCCGCCCTCGCGGAAGAATTTGGTCACCCATTTGCTGGTGATCTGGCCGTAATTGTAGTCGGCCGCGACGATGTAGACCTTCTTGCCCCATTTCTGCATGACGTGCGGCACGAGCCTTTGCACGTTCTGCGCCGGCGTCGAGCCCGTGCAGAAGCAGTTGCGGTCGCAGACCCCGCCCTCATATTGCGTGTTGTAGAAGTAGAGCGTGTTGTAGCGCTTCAGCACCGGGCGGATCGCCTCGCGCGAGGCCGAGGTTATGCCGGCATGCACGACCGCGGCCTTGTCCCGCGTCGCCGCCTGGGTGGCGAACTGCGTGTAGAGCTGGATGTTCGACTGCGGGTCGTAATTGATCACCTGCACCGGCCGCCCGAGCAGGCCCCCCGCCGCATTGATCTCATCCGCCGCGAAGTCGATACAGGCGATCATCGGCTTGCCGTAGATGTCGAGCCCGCCCGAGGCGTCATGGATGCTGACGACCTTGATCGGGTCGGCGCCGAGCGCGGCCTGACGGAAGACGAGCGGCGCCGCGAGCCCCCCGGCCGCGGCGATGAGGGTCCTGCGCTTCATCCCTTATGTCTCCCTGGTCCCGTGTCAAAGGTAGCGCTTGGCGAGCAGCATATGCACGCCCTTGTTGCCGTCGACCGTCTGCGTCACCCG
>NZ_JCACHU010000044.1:0-174536 GCF_059504005.1 Belnapia sp.
GCAGGCGCCGGAGACCAGCCCAACATAGCCGGCACCAAGGACCGCAATGCGCATCATTCCTACTCCGTCTGGGTGCATCCGTCAGGCGGGCTGCCTAGCCCGCCGCTGGATGGCATGCAACGAAACCCCGCCGAAGCGCCGGTCACGACAGGCGGCGCCACGCAGTCGTGGTACGGCACTCCCCCGGTGCCGGCGGATGGCCTAGGCTGGCCGGGAACGACGAGGAAGGGCGTATCCTGCCTATGGACCAAGCCGCCCTGCACCGGCCCCCGCTCCGCCCTGCCATCCCGCGCAACCTCTGCACCGATTGCGGCGTCTCCCGCAGCGCCGACCCCGGCGCCTGCGGCCGCGCCTGCCAGTTCATCCGTCCCGATTATGCCGGGTTGGAGGCCCGCGTCCATGGCCGCCCGCGCGACCCGGCCCGGCCGGACGAGCTCTATTTCGGCCCCTTCCGGCGGATGCTCCGCGCCTCCCTCGCCCCGGCGCGGCCCGGCGCCCAGTGGACCGGCATCACCACCCGCCTGGCGGAACGGCTGCTGGAGACCGGCGCCGTCGATGCCGTCCTCGCCATGGCGCCGGACCCGGAGGACCGCTGGCGCCCCGTCCCGGTGCTGGTCACCCGGCCGGAGGGCATGGCCGAGTGCCGCGGCATGCGGATGGGCTACGCCCCGCTCCTCGCCCTTTTGGAGCCCGCCCGGGCCGCCGGCCATAGGCGCCTTGCCGTCATCGGCATCCCCTGCCAGGTCTATGCCCTGCGGGCCCTGGAGGCGGAGCTCGGCTTCGAGCGGCTCTACGTCATCGGCACACCCTGCTCGGACAACACGACGACCGAGCGCTTCCACCAGTTCCTCTCGCTGCTCGCCGAGGACCCGGCGACCATCACCTATCTGGAGTTCCGCGCCGACTACCATGTCGAGCTGCGCTTTGCCGACGGACGGGTGAAGGCCATTCCCTTCCTCCAGCTCCCGCTCTCCCGCCTGCCAGCCGACTTCTTCCCCCTCACCTGCCGGAGCTGCGTCGACTACACCAATGTCCTCGCCGATGTGACCGTCGGCTACATGGCCGGCGAGGGCGAGCAATGGCTGCTGGTCCGCAACGCCCGCGGCGAGGAGCTGCTCGGCCTGGTCGAAGGCGAGCTGCGCCTCTCGGCACCGGGCTCGGCCGGCCGGCGGCAGGGCGCCGTCCGCGGCTTCCTTGCCAATACGGAGCGCGCCGCCGGGGGCCTGCCGCTCCGCCGCATGCCGGCCTGGCTGCGCCCGCTGGTCGGCTGGCTGATGCCGAGGGTCGGCCCGCGCGGCCTGGAATTCGCCCGCGCCCGGCTGGAAATGAAGGCGGTGGAGACGGTGCTCCACCTCCGCCGCGAGGTGCCGGCGCGGATGAAATCCATGGTCCCGCCCCATGTCTGGGCGCTCGTTGCGCCGTATGGCCTGGCTCCCCGCCCCGGCGAGCGGCGGGGGACTCGGGACAGCGCCTGAAGCGCGCTACAAGACGCGCCGAACCCCGCGAGAGGAGAGGCCGATGCGCGCGATATTCGTCCAGATCAAATGCGAGATGGGCCATGCCTACCGCGTCGCCCGCGCCATGGCCGACACCATCCCCGAGCTCTCCGAGATGCATTCCATCTCCGGCCAGTACGACCTGATGGGGAAGTTCTACCTGGAGCCCGACCAGGATATCGGCCTCTTCGTGGTCGAGACGCTGCAGACCGTGCCCGGAGTGAAGGACACCTACACGCTGCAGACATTCAACGCCTTCTCGGCCACGAGAGATTGAACTGGCCTGCCACGGTATCGCCGCGAAGCTGAGGCCTCATGGCGTCGAGGAGAAGGCCATGATCCAACGTTTCGCCGCCGCTGCACTGCTCTCGTCCAGCCTGCTGCTGGCCGGCTGCCAGAACCCGGACGGCTCCACCAACTGGGGCAACACCGCCCTGCTCGGGGCCGGCGTCGGCGTCGCGGCGGCCCTGGCCGCGGGCGCCGCGAGCGACAATCCCCGGCCCTATTACCGCAACCGCGGCTATTACCGGGACGCGCCGCGCTACGGCTACGGCGGTGGCTATGGCCGGCCCTATCGCGGCTGGTGAGGCTCAGTCGAAGGTCCGGAACTCCGGCATCCCGCTGATCGGCGGGGCCTGGCGAAGCGCCGCCAGGTCCGGCACCGGCCGGCCGAGCATCGCATCCCCACGGCAGGCCGCCTCGATCGCCGCCGCCACGCCGAGCACGAAGGCATCGCCGCCCCGCGGCCCCACGATCTGCAGGCCGAAGGGCATCCCCCGCGCATCGAGCCCCATCGGCAGGCTGATCGCCGGGTGGCCGGTCAGCGTCACGTAATAGGCCAGCGCCAGCCAGTGGAAATAAGTCCGCGTCGGCTGGCCGTTGATTTCCTTCGGGTAGAGCTCCCGCCAGTTGCGCGGGCTGATGGTGATGGCCGGCGTCACCAGCACGTCATGCTCGTCGAAGAAGCGCTGGAAGTTGCGGTAGATGCGGGTCTGCAGCTCAGCGGCGCGGGCGGCATCGGCCAGGCTGTAGCGCAGCCCTTCCTCCACATTCGCATGCAGGTTCGGACCACAATCCTGCGGCCGGGTCCGGACCTTCTCGGCATGGGCGGTCAGCACCCCCTGGGCGCGCAGCACCTCAAAGGCCTCGTCACCGCCCGAGCAGTCCGGGTGGGTGGCCTCGGCGCGGGCGAAAAGCGGGGCGATGGCGGCGACGCGCGCCTGGAAGGCCTCGCGCACCACCCGCTCGGTCGGGGCCTGGCCGAAATCCTCGGAGAAGGCGAGCTTCAGCGTCGAGAGGTCGAGGCTGCGCGGCGGGCTGAACAGCGCCGGCTCGCCGCGCACCGGGCGGGCGTGGAGCGTATAAGCCAGCGGGTCCCGCGCATCGTCCGAGGCCATCACCGAGAGGAACAGGCAGGTGTCGCCGACATCGCGCGCCATCGGGCCGAGCACCGGGAGGGGCGACCAGCCATGCGGGCGCTTCTCGTTGGTGACGAGGCCGGGGCTCGGGCGGTAGCCGACGATGCCGTTGAAAGCGGCCGGGTTGCGGAGAGAGCCGCCGGTGTCCGAGCCGGAGCAGAGGGGCGCCATGCCGGCCGCCAGGGCGACGGCCGAACCGCCCGAGGAGCCGGCGGCCGAGCGGGTATTGTCGAAGGCATTCCCCGTCGCGCCGCAGACCCGGTTGCGGGTATTGGCGCCGAGGCCGAATTCTGGCGTGTTGGTCTTCCCGATGATGACGCCGCCGGCGGCGCGGATGCGGGCGACCATGCCGCTGTCCTCGGGCGCGACGTGGTCGGCGAAGATCGGGCTGCCATAGGTCGTCTTGAGGCCGCGGGCGTCGTACAGGTCCTTGATGCCGACTGGCAGCCCGTGCAGCGCGCCCAGATGCTCGCCCCCCATCACCGCCGCCTCGGCCGCGCGAGCCGCGGCGCGGGACGCCTCGTCGTCGCGCGTGACCATGGCGTTGACCGCCGGATTCACCTCGTCGATCCGCCTGAGGCAGCTCTCCAGCAACTCGACGGGCGAGAGCGCCTTCCGGCCGATCAGCCGCCGCGCCTCGAGGGCGCTGAGGTCGCAGGGTTCGGTCATCCGGCGAGTTCCTTCTCGTAAAGAGCCAGCGTGCGGTCATCGAAACAGGCGAAGACCACCTCGATCGGCCCATGCGCCACCAGGTCCTCCCGCACCGTGACCACGGCGATGCGGACGGCCTGCTCGGGCGGATAGCCATAGATGCCGGTGGAGATGGCCGGGAAGGCGATGGAGCGGAGCCCGCCCGCGCGCAGCAGGGCGAGGCTCGACCGGTAGGCCGAGGCCAGCAGCCCCGGCTCCCCCTCCGTCCCGCCGCGCCAGACCGGCCCGACGGCGTGGATCACATGCCGCGCCTTCAGCCGAAAGCCCGGGGTGATGCGCGCCTCCCCGGTGGGGCAGCCGCCGAGCTTGCGGCAGGCGGCCAGCAGCTCCGGCCCCGCCGCGCGATGCACGGCGCCATCAACGCCCCCGCCGCCGCGCAGCCCCGCATTCGCCGCCGTCACCACCGCATCGACGTCGAGGGTGATGATGTCCGCCTTGATCGCGCGCATGGCGGCTAGAAGCCCAGCGCGCAGCCATCCTTCCGCGGGTCGCTCCCGCCGACCAGCAGCCCCGCCTTGCGGTCGATGAAGATCGCCTGCCCGCCGCCATGCGGCTTGTCGATCAGCGCCACCTCATGGCCGAGCCGGCTGAGCCGGTCGAGGACGGCCGACGGGATGTTCCGCTCCACCTCGACCACGCCCTTGGCCAGCGAGGGGAAGAGGCGCGGGCAGTCGATCGCCTCCTGCACGTCGAGGCCGAATTCGAAGTGGTTGGTCAGGAAGAGCGTCTGCCCCATCGGCTGGAAATGCCCTCCCATCACGCCATAGGGCATGATGGCCTCCCCATCCTTCATCACCATGCCCGGGATGATGGTGTGCATCGGCCGCTTGTTGGGCGCGATGCAGTTCGGGTGGCCCTCCTGCAGGCGGAAGCCGTAGCCGCGGTTGTGCAGCATCACGCCTGAATTCTCGGCCAGGATGCCGCTGCCGAAGCTCTCGAAGAGGCTGTTGATGAAGGAGCAGGCATTGCCCTCCTCATCGACGACGCAGAGATAGACGGTGTCCTTGTGCTTCGCCGAGTCGCTGGTCCCGGCCGGCGGCAGGACCTTCATCGCCCGCTCGTCGCTGATCAGGCCGCGCAGCCGGGCGAGGTAGGCCGGGTCCATCAGCGCCTCGACCGGCACGTCGACCTGCGCCGGGTCGGCGAGGAAGGCGTCGCGGTCGCGATAGACCAGCCGCGCCGCCTCGATATGGCGGTGGTAGCGCTCGGCGCTGACCGGCCCGGCCTCCGGCGTCTCGAAGCCATCGAGGATGCCGAGCAGCTGGAGGACGTGCAGACCGGAGCCATTGGGCGGGCACTGATAGACCTCCATCCCGCGCCAGGCCGTCCTGATCGGCTCGACGAACTCCGCCCCGCGCAGGCTGCGGGCGAAATCCTCCTCGGTATGGAGGCCGCCGAGCGCCTGCAGCGCCGCGACCATGTCGGCCGCGACCTCGCCCTCGTAGAAGCCGCGCGCCCCCTTGGTGGCGATGGTGCGGAGCGTCCGGCCCAACTCCGGCTGGACGAAGCGGTGGCCGATGCGTGGCGCCGCGCCATCGACCAGGAAGCGGCGCGCGGAGGCCTCGTTGCCGCGCAGCTTGTCGGCCGCCGCCGCCCAATCGGCCGCGACCCGGGCATGGACGGGCCAGCCCTCCTCGGCGCAGCGGATCGCCGGGCGCAGCAGCTCGCCCAGCTCCTTCCGGCCGTAGGTCTTGTTCAGCAGCTCCCAGCCCGAGACGGCGGTCGGGACGGTGACGACATGCGGCGAGGTCGGGCTTAGCGCATTCACCTGGCGGGAGCGCAGCGCCTCCGGCGTCGAGGCGGCCGGCGCCCGGCCGGAGCCGTTCAGCGCAATGACCTTGCCGGTCCCGGCCGGCGCATAGAGGCAGAAGCAGTCGCCGCCGATGCCGGTGCTCTGCGGCTCCACCACGCCGAGCACGGCGACCGCGGCGATCGCCGCATCCAGCGCATTGCCGCCCCGCTGCAGGACCTCGAGCGCGGTGAAGGTGGCGATCGGCATGGAGGTGGCCGCCATGCCGCGGGTGCCGTATACGGCGCTGCGGCCAGGGGCGTGAAAATCGCGCTTCATGGTGCTCGTCCGTCCTGTGCTCTTCCGGGGCGTTTCCGTCGGATGTCGTTTTGGCGGCAGCAGACGGCTTCGGCAAGCCGCCTTGCTCCGGCGATCCCGCCCGGAGTATTCCGAACGCATGAGCGAGCCCATCAGCTATGCGGATTTCGAGCGGGTCGACATCCGCGTCGGCACCATCACGGATGCGCAGCCCTTCCCGGAGGCGCGCAAGCCGGCCATCAAACTCTGGGTCGATTTCGGCGGCGAGATCGGGGTGAAGCGCTCCTCCGCCCAGCTCACCGCCCACTACAAGCCGGACCAGCTGATTGGCCGGCAGGTGGTGGCCGTGGTCAATTTTCCGCCCCGCCAGATCGGCCCGGTGATGAGCGAGGTGCTGGTGCTCGGCGTGCCGGACGCGAACGGCGCCGTCGTGCTGCTGAAGCCCGACCTCGCCGTCCCCAAGGGCGGGAAGATGTTCTGATGGCCGAGAAATACTACACCGTCGGCTGGGAGCAGCTGCACCGCGACAGCAAGGCGCTGGCCTGGCGCCTCATGGAGCGTGGACCTTTCAAGGGAGTCGTCGCCATCACCCGCGGCGGCATGATCCCCGGCGCCATCGTCGCCCGCGAGCTGGAATGCCGCCTGCTCGAGACCGTCTCCGTCGTCACCTATGACGAGGAGGCGATGGGCGAGCCGCAGGTGGTGAAGCCGCCCGTCGCCGCCGGCGATGGCGAGGGCTGGCTGGTGGTCGACGACCTGGTCGATACCGGCACCACGGCGAAGGTCGTCCGCGCCCTGCTGCCGCGGGCCCATCTGGCGACGGTCTATGCCAAGCCCGCCGGCAAGCCGCTGGTCGACACCTTCATCACCGAGGTGAGCCAGGACACCTGGATCCTCTTCCCCTGGGACACGGAGGCGCAGTTCGTCGCGCCCATCGCGCGGAAGGCCGGAAAGTAGGCGGCTAGACGGCGCCCACCGCCTCCTCCCGCGTCGCCAGCACCTTGTCGACCCGCCGCCCGTCCATGTCGACGATCTCGAAGCGCCAGCCGGCCCAGACGATGCGGTCGCCCTCCTTCGGCACGCGGCGCAGCAGCGCCAGCATCAGCCCGGCGACCGTATGGTAGCTGCCCTGATAGGGCAGCTCCGGCAGGTCGAGCCGTGCCCGCAGCTCGTCGCTCGGCATGCTGCCCTCCAGCAGCAGGCTGCCATCGCTCCGCGTCACCGGGTCGCCGGCCACCTGCGGCGCCTCCCCGGAGCCGAGCTCGCCGATGATCGCCTCCAGCAGGTCGAAGGCGGTCACAACCCCCTCGAAGCTGCCATACTCGTCGAGCACGACAGCGATGCCGATGGTGTCGTGCCGCATCCGGTCCAGCGCATCGAGGGCGTTGAGGTTGTCCGGCAGCACCAGCGGCTGGCGCAGCACCCGGGCGAGCGAGAGCGGCGATCCCTCCAGCGCCTGGTCCAGCAGGTCCTTCGCCACGACGACGCCCACCACGTTGTCGATCCGCCGGTCGGCGACGACGAAGCGCGTCACATCCTGCGACCTCAGCGCCGCGGCGATATCCGCCGGCGAGGCATTGCGGTCGAGCCAGGCGACGTCGTTGCGTGGCGTCATCAGCGCGCGGACCGGCTTGTCGGCGAGGCGCAGAACCCGCTCGATCATGTGCCGTTCCTCATGCTCGAGCACGCCGGCCTCCGCCCCCTCGGCGACGACCGCCTTCACCTCCTCCTCGGTCACCGCCTGGTCGTTGGCTGGGGCCGGACCGAACAGGCGGAGGACCAGGTTGGAGGAGAGGCTGAGCACCCAGACGATCGGCCCCGTCACCCGCGACAGCACCGTCATCGGCCGGGCGACGGCGACCGCCACCCGCTCCGGGTCGCGGAGCGCCAACTGCTTCGGCACCAGCTCGCCGATGATCAGGTTGGCATAGGCGATCAGCAGCACGACGAGGGCGAAGGCCACCTCAGTGGCGAAGGGGGCGAAGCCCGGGATCGCCGACAAGGCCTCGCCCAAGGGCCCCGCCAGCCGCGCGCCGCCGAAGACGCCGGCCAGGATCCCGACCAAGCTGATGCCGATCTGCACCGTCGGCAGGAAGCGCTGCGGGTCTTCGGCCAGCGCAAGCGCCGCCTCCGCGCCCGGGCTGCCGCGCCGCTGCATCGCCAGCAGCCTGCCGCGCCGGGCGGAGACGATGGCGAGCTCGCTCATGGCGAAGAGCCCGTTCAACACCACCAGCAGGAGGAGGATCGCCACTTCGATGAATGTCGCCATGGCCGCTTTCTAGGTCGGGCGGCGCCCGGGCGGTAGGCCCGGCCTTGCCCTCGCCGGACATCGCCCGATCTGCGCAGAATGAGCCCCATGCCCACTCCCGCCATCTGGCTCGGCGCCGCCGGCCTGCTGCCCTTCCTCGCCACCGCACTGCTCTCCTGGCTGCTGCCGCCGGAGACGCAGGGCATCGCCCTCTTCGCGCTCGCCGCTTACGGCATGGTGATCCTAAGCTTCCTCGGCGCCGTGCATTGGGGCCTCGCCCTCTACGCGCCGGCGGCGGAGGCGCGCTACGCCGCCCCGCGGCTCGGGCTCGGGGTGGTGCCGGCGCTCATCGCCTGGGCGGCGCTGCTGCTGCCGCCGGTGCCGGGGCTCAGCCTGCTCGCCGCCGCGATCCTGGCGACGGCGGCGGTCGAGAGCCTCGCCGCCCGGCGCGGTCTCGTCCCCCTCGGCTATCTCCGCCTGCGCTGGGTGCTCAGCCTCGGCGCGGCCTGCTGCCTGCTGGCCGGGGCAGCGGCAGTCCTTATCAGCGTTTAAAGATCTTTACCTTTTTGTTCAGACGTTTTACGTTTTCTTAGACGTTCGAGAGGTAATCGCCACGACCTTGACCGTCGAGATCCTCCCCTTTCCGGAAAAGCCGGGGGATCGCCTGCGGCGGGCGCTGCGCGCCCTCGACGCCGCGCTCACCGAGCAGGGCGCTGCCGTCGCCGGGCTGCGGCGGGAGCTCGGCGCGCTCTTCGGCGCGGTCGAGGACCTCGGCGGCTCGCTCGAGTCCTATCGCCACAGCCTTGCCGAGGCGCAGGACGCCGCGCTCGGCGCCCATGCCGAGGCCCGCCGCCTCGAAGCCACGGCGGATGCCATGCTGGCCGCCTGCCGGGGCTGACCCCCTTGCGGCAGGCGTCGAAACGCGCTCCCGATAGCACCGGGCGCCGGGGCTGACGGCGCCGCGGGAGCAAAGCGTCACGCCATGAGCCATCCCCTGTTGCCGGTCCTGCGCCGGGCCCGCGTAGTGCCCGTGGTCCGCACCTCGACCGCCGCCCATGCCGCGACCGCCTGCGCTTGGCTCCGCGAAGCGGGGATCACGGTGCTGGAGATCACCCTCACCACGCCGGACGCCGTAGCCCTGATGAGGGAGCTGGCGGCCGAGCCGGGCTTGCTGGTCGGGGCCGGCACCGTGCCGGATGAGGACGCGGCCGAGGCCTGCCTCGCCGCCGGTGCGCGCTTCCTGGTGACGCCCTGGGTCGATCCGGCGGTCATCGCCCTCGCCCACGCCGCCGGCGCCGCCGCCATGCCTGGCGCAATGACCCCCACCGAAATCCGCGCCGCGCTTGCCGCCGGCGCCGATGTGGTGAAGCTCTTCCCCGCCAGTTCCGCCGGTGGGCCGGCGCATGTGAAGGCACTGCGCGCCGTCTTCCCCGATGTTGCCTTCTGCCCGACCGGCGGCGTCGATGCGGGCAACGCCCCCGCCTATCTGGCCGCGGGCGCCGCCTTCGTCGGCATCGGCGGCAAGCTGGTGGACGAGGCCCGCATCGCCGCCGGCGACAAGACCGCCATCCTCCGCGCCGCGCATGAGGTGATGGGGATCGAGCAGGCCTGAGGGAGGAGGCCATGCCCGACATCCTTTGCATGGGCGAGCCGATGCTGGAGCTGAACCAGCAGCCGCCCGCCCCCGACGGCCGCGTGCTCTACCTGGAGGGCCAGGGCGGCGACACCAGCAACGCCGCCATCGCCGCCGCGCGCAGCGGCGCGAGCGTCGGCTATGTCACCGCCATCGGCCGCGACCGTCCGGGCGACGGCTTCCTGGCGCTCTGGCAACGCGAGGGCATCTCCACCGAGACGGTGCTGCGCCACCCCGACGCGCAGACCGGCCTCTACATCGTCACCCATGACGAGGGTGGCCACGACTTCACCTTCTACCGCAGCGGCAGCGCCGCCAGCCGCTACCGGCCGGAGGACGTGCCCGAGGCGGCGATCCGGGGCGCCAAGGTGCTGCACCTCTCCGGCATCAGCCAGGCGATCTCGACCAGCGCCTGCGACGCCGCCTTCCACGCCATCGCCACCGCCCGGGCGGCCGGGGTGCGCGTCTCCTACGACACCAACCTTCGGCTCCGCCTCTGGCCCGCCGCGCGGGCGGCGGCCCTCATCCACGCCGCCATCGCCCAGGCGGACATCGCCCTCCCCTCGCTCGAGGATGCACGGGCGCTGACCGGCCTCCACGCGCCCGAGGCGATCGCCGATTTCTACCTCCGCCTCGGGTGCCCGCTCGTCCTGCTGAAGCTCGGCGCCGAGGGCGTCCTGGTGGCACGTCCCGAGGGGTGCGTGCTCGTGCCTGGCTGCAAGGTCGCGGCGGTGGATGCGACCGGCGCCGGGGACACCTTCGCCGGCGCCTTCCTCGCCCGCCATCTGGGCGGCGACGACCCGGTGATGGCTGCCCGCTACGCCAATGCCGCCGCTGCCCTGTCCACGACCGGCTACGGCGCGGTGGCGCCGATCCCCCACCGGGCAGCGGTCGAGGCCTTCCTGGCGGCCCAGGGATGAGGCCGGTTTACTTGCGCTGCTGCGGCACGATATCGCCGGGCATGCGCCTCGGCCTGCTCCCACTCCTGCTCCTCCTCGGCTGCACCGCGCCGCCGGACGCCGCTGCGCCGAGCCTCGCCTCGCCCGACCCTGCCATGCGCTCCCTGGCCATCGGCCGGCTGGTGCGCGCCGGGCAAGCCTGCAACCTGATGCTCTCCGTCACCACCCTCGACCGCGCCGCCCGCATCGAGGCCGCGGCCCTCGAGCAGCGCGGGGGCGCCGCCGCACGCGACGAGTTCCTCCGCAGCATGGCGCCGCCCGATTTCGGCTCCGGCCGACAGGAGCACGATCGCTGGTGCGCCGGACAGCGGGCCGAAGTCGAGCGGATGAACGGCCTGCTCAGCAGCCCCGCCGGCGCCGCCCTTCTGCAGCAGGCCGACGTCGCCCGCGCGGTCCGCCGCTGATCACCGGTTGGCCCCCGGCCGCAGCCGCAGCGTCGGACGAAGGTTGGTGAAGGGCAGCGTGGCCGGATCCGCCACCACCGGCCCGGGCGCCGCGACCACCAGCACCTGCTCGGCGATCGGCTGAAAATCGGCGCGGAAATGCACGCTCGACTTCAGGGCGAGGATTGTCTGCTCCCTCGGCTCCACGCCGATATGGGTGAAGAGCGCCTGGTCCAGCGCCTGCATCTTCCGCGTCACCACGATCACCCGCACGCCGGAGGAAACGCGGATCAGCGCCGTCGGCCCGAGATCGGCCGGGTTCCCCCGCCCCATCGGTCCGGTGCAGGTGAAGCGCCCATCCGTCAGCGCCTCCACCACCGCGGTGACGGCGAGCGGCGCCCCGTCGCTCCTGCCACCGAGCAGGAGCGGCAACGTCGCGCCGATGCCCGCCGCATGGCAGGCCGCCGCACTCTCGGCGTCGTTGATGAGGCCGAGCACCGCCCCCTGCGCATCCTGCCGGATGAGCTCGGCCAGAAGCCCGGTCGTGTCGCCATACCCGCCGCCGCCCGGATTGTCCTGGGTATCCGCCATGACCACCGGCTTGGCGGCACTGCGGGCGATGGCGATGGCCTGCGCCACGCCCTCCGCCGCCGGGGCGACGCCGCCGGCGAATTCCGGCTCATGCGCGTCCATGTATGCCTTCAGCCCGGCGACGGCCGCATCCGCCGCCGCCTGCGTCTCCGCGTAGCCGGCGATGGCGACGCCGCAGCCCGGGAAATCCGCATAGGGAAAGCCGAAGCAGAAGGCGAGCTCGGCGGCGCCGTATTCGGCGGCCAGCCGCTCCCGCTCCTCCAGCACCGCCGACATCGGCGGCACCAGCGTGCATTGCATGGTGAGCGGGATCAGGAAATCGACCTCGGCGAAGGCCTTGGCCCAGGGCCGGCCGCGCCGGATGCGCTCCAGCAGCAGCCGCATCGCCTGCGCGCCCGCCGGCTTCATGTCCACATGCGGGTAGGTGCGGTAGGGCACCAGCGCATCCGCCAGCTCCGTCATGGCGCGCGTCATGTTGGCATGCGGGTCGAGGCTGACGGTCAGCGGCATCGCCGGCCCGACCACGGCGCGGATGCGGCGCAGCAGCTCGCCTTCCGCATCGTCGAAGCCGACCGCGACCATGGCGCCATGCAGCTCGAGGAAGATGCCGTCCAGCGGCCCCGCTTCCAGCGCATCCGACAGAGCGGCGAGCATCAGCGCCGCGATCCGCTCGAAGGCCTCGGCCGTGACCGGCCCCGCCGGGTTGGCGAAGCACCAGGTGAGCGGCGCCAGCGTCGCGCCCTCCGCCTCCGCCACCTCGATCGCGCCGGCGCAGGGGACGGAGGTCGGCCGCAGCGTCTCGATCAGCGTCGCCGGCCGTTGCAGGCCGGGGAAGCCGCCCGGGCGGAGGAACTCCGCCCAGCCGGTCGGCAGCGGGGCGAAGGAATGGCTCTCATGCTGGAAGCCGCCGATGGCGATGCGCATGCCCCTCATCCCTCCGCATTGGCCGCGGCGATGGCGGCATCCGCCAGCACCTGCATCCCAGCCATCGCCCATTCCGGGGTGATGCTTTCCGCCTCGTTGTGCGAAAGCCCGCCATGGCAGGGGGTGAAGACCATCACCGTCGGCACCCGCCGCGCCATGTAGACCGCATCGTGACCGATTGCGGTCGGCATCAGCCGGTACTTCAGCCCGCGCGCCTCGGCCCCCGCCAGCGCACGGGCGACGAGCGCCTGGTCGAAGGGCGTCAGCGGCGAATGCCAGAAGGGCGCGACGGTCGCCTTCACCCCGCGCGCCGCCGCGATCTCCCCGGCGCGCGCCGTCAGCGCCTCACCCATGCGGGCGAGCGCCTCCGGGTCGCTATGGCGGAAATCGACGCTGAAGAAAACGCGGCCCGGCGCCACGTTGCGCGAAGCGGGATAGACCTCGACCACGCCCACCGTCCCACGTCCTGGCTCGCCATTCGGGGCGAGGGTCCTGAGCGCGATCTCCTCGACCGCGGCGATGAGCGGCGCCGCCGCCATCATCGCGTCGCGCCGCCCCGCCATGGGCGAGCCGCCATGCGCATCCTCGCCCTCTACCGTCACCTCGAACCAGCTTTGGGCCAGCGCATGGGTGACGATGCCGACATCGAGCCCGGCATCCTCGAGCTGCTTGCCCTGCTCGATATGCAACTCGAGATAGGCGGCGACTTTTTGCAGCTCCGCCGGATCCGCCTCGCCCTGCCAGCCGATGCGCCGCAGCTCCTCGCCGAAGACGGCGCCATCGGCCGCACGCTTGGCCAGCACCTCGGCCTCGGTGAAGATGCCCATGGCGGCGCCGCTGCCCATCATCGGAGGCGAGAAGCGGGCGCCCTCCTCGTTGGTCCAGTTGATCAGCAGCAGCGGCGCCTCGGTCTCGGCCCCGGCCTCGTGCAACGCCCGCATGATCTCGAGCCCCGCCAGCACGCCGAGCACGCCGTCGAACTTCCCGCCCGTCGGCTGGGTATCGAGATGGCTGCCGATGGCGACCGGCGCGCGCGTCGGGTCCCTTCCCTCGCGCCGGAAGACCATGTTGCCAAGCCGGTCGACGGTCAGCGTCAGCCCGCAGGCCTCGCCCCAGCGGCGGAACAGCGCCCGCCCCTCGGCATCGAGGTCGGTGAGCGTCTGCCGGTTGCAGCCGCCCCTCAGCGTGCCGCCGATCTTCGCCATCTCCATCAGGCTCTCCCAGAGCCTGGTGCCGGAGAGCGGGAGGTTGGATGCCGACATGCGTTCAGGCCTTCTCGACGCCGCACCACTCGGCCATGGCGAGCGCGATGGTGCGGGTGATGCCGTGCATGCTCTCCAGCCCGACATTCTCGTCGATGCCGTGGATATCGACCGCATCCGGGCCGAAGCAGGCAACCGGCGTGTCCTGGTAGAGGGTGAAGAAGCGGCCGTCCGTCAGCCCCGTCGCCGGATAGTCGCGGAGGCTCCCGCCCGTGACCTCGGCATAGGAGCGGCGGGCGAGCCGCACGATCTCTGCGTCGGTGTCGAAGACGCAGGGGTCTGCCATGAAGCCCTTGAACTCGAGCTTCACCACCGCGCCGCGCAGCCGCTCATGCCCCTTCGCCTGCTCCACCAGCCGCTCGATATCGGCCCGCGTCTGCGCCGCCGTGTAGCCCATCATCACCCCGACGCGGAGGCCGATGCGGCAGCGGGTGGCGACGGAGGAATTCCACTCCCCGCCCTCGATGGTGCCGAGATTAACGTTCACGGGATGGTTCACGCCGCGGAAGGCGGGATGGATGCGGGAGCCGTCATTCATCTCCCGCTCATAGTCCTTGAAGGCGCCGGCGATGATGGTCGCCGCCTCGATCGCGTTCACCCCGGCCTGCATATCGCGCACATGCGCCGGTCGGCCGGAGACCGTCACCCAGGCCCAGACCACGCCGACCTCGGCCGTGTAGAGCGCATCGAGCCCCGGCCCAGGCTCCGGGATGATGACGGCATCGGTCTTCGGCATGGCGAGCATGGCAGCGAGCGCGCCATTGCCGCTGCACTCCTCCTCGATCACCGACTGCATCTGCACCTCGGCCGCGGGCTGCAGCCCGGCGAGGCGCATCGCCTGGAAGGCCGTCACATAGGAGACGATGCCCGCCTTCATGTCCCCCGCGCCGCGGCCATACATTCGCCCGCCGCGGATGTCGGGCTCGTAGGGCGGTGTCGCCCACATATCCGCCGCGCCCTCCGGCACCACGTCGACATGTCCCTGCAAGGTGAGGCTCTGCCCCCGCCGCTCCCGCGGCCGATGGAGCGCCACCACATTGTCCCGCCCCTCATAGGAGATGAGCGGCGGCGAGAAGCCGGGATGCGAGGCCAGCTCCGCCGGCACGGTCGGGACCCGCCGCGGCGGGAGGCCGAGCCCCTCATAGATCCGCGCCATCTCGTTGAGCGCCGACTGCTCGTTGCCAAGGGTCGAGGGGCACCGCACCAGGCGCTTCAGCGTCTCGACGCTCTCCCCGCGCAGCGCATCGACGGCATCGAGGATGGCGCGGCGCGCGCCGGGATCGAGGCTCTGGCTCATGGCATTCCCCCTATAATTCCGGCGGAGTCCAGCCTCTTCCCGGGATGCTGTCCAGTAGCTGACGCGTATAGGCATGCTGCGGCCGGGCGAAGACCTCCGCCGTCTGCCCCTGCTCCACGATCGCCCCGCGCTGCATCACCGCGACGCGATCGCAGATCTGCGCCGCCACCCGGAGATCATGGGTGATGAAGAGCATGGTCAGCCCCAGCCGCGCCCGGATCTCCGCCAGCAGCGCCAGCACCTGCGCCTGGACCGAGACGTCGAGGGCCGAGACCGGCTCGTCCGCGATCAGCAGCTCCGGCTCCATGGCCAGGGCGCGGGCGATGCCGATCCGCTGGCGCTGCCCGCCGCTGAACTCGTGCGGATAGCGGTCCATCGCCCCGGCATCGAGCTGGACCAGCCGCAGCAGCTCCCGCGCCCGCTCGAGCGCCTTGGCCCGCGGCTCCCCATGGGTGACCGGCCCTTCCGCGATGGTCTCGCCCACGGTCCGGCGCGGGTTGAGCGAGGCATAGGGGTCCTGGAACACCATCTGGATGCGCCGGCGATAGGGCTTCCACCCCGCGCGCGAGAGCGGCCGTAGATCGGTGCCGTGATAGGCGATGGTCCCCCGCTCCGGCTCCACCAGGCGGACGACGCAGCGGGCCAGCGTCGACTTGCCGCTGCCGCTCTCCCCGACGAGGCCGAGCGTCTCCCCCTGACGCAAGCTGATATCCGCATCGTGGACCGCCCGCACCACCGCCCGCGCGCCGAAGAGCCCGCCGCGGCGATAGGTCTTCTCCACGCCCCGCAGCTCCAGCACCGGCGCCGTGGCAATCGCCGCCCGCGCCTCAGCCGCGCCATGCGGCACGGCGGCGATCAGCGCCTGGGTATAGGGGTGCTGCGGCCGGTTCAGCACCTCGGCCGCCGGCCCCTGCTCCACGATCCGCCCGCGCTGCATGACGGCGACCCGGTCGGCGATCTCCGCCACCACGCCGAAATCATGGGTGATGAAGAGCACGCCCATGCCCCGCCTCGACTGGATCTCGCGGATCAACCGCAGGATCTGCATCTGGGTCGTGACATCGAGCGCCGTGGTCGGCTCGTCGGCGATCAGCAGCGCCGGCTCCAGCGCCAGCGCCATGGCGACCATCACCCGCTGCCGCTGTCCGCCCGACAAGCGAAAAGGATGGCTGCGTGCGATGGCGGCCGGGTCGGGCAGGTTGACGGCCGCCAGCAGCTCCGGCACGCGCCGCGCCGCATCGGCGCCGCTCCCGTGCACGCGCAGGACCTCGCCGATCTGGTCGCCGACGCGCATCAGCGGGTTGAGCGCCGTCATCGGCTCCTGGAAGATCATGGCCAGCCGCTCGCCGCGCAGCCGCCGCATCGCCTCCGGCCGGAGCGCCAGCAGGTCCTGCCCCTCGAAGCTGATGGCGCCGCCCCGCACCGGCAGACCCTTCGGCAGCAGCCCCATCACCGCATTGGCGCTGATCGACTTGCCAGAGCCGCTCTCGCCGACGACGCAGAGGATCTCTTCTGAATCGACGTGGAAGGAAACGTCCTCCACCGCATGCGGCCGGTCGCCGCCCGGCGGCAGGGCGACGGTCAGCCCTTCGACCCTGAGCAGGCTCATGCCGCCCCTCCCCGCTGGCGGGCGAGACGGGGATTGAGCGCATCCGACAGCCCCTCACCCACCAGGTTCAGCGCCAGCACGGTGAGGAAGATGGCGACCCCGGGAAACACGCTCATCCACCAGGCGAGGCGAATGACGCTGCGGCCGGAGCCGATGAGGAAGCCCCAGGTCATCAGGTTCGGATCGCCGAGGCCGAGGAAACTGAGCGCACTCTCCAGCAGGATCGCCGAAGCGACCATCAGCGAGGACAGCACGACGATGGGCGAGAGCGCATTCGGCAGGATGTCGGTCAGCACGATCGAGAGGCGCGACTTGCCCAGCACCTCCGCCGCCTGGACGAATTCCCGCCCGCGCAGCGACAGGAACTCGGCGCGCACCACCCGCGCCACCGGCGGCCAGGAGACGATGGCGATGGCCCCGACCACGGAAGTGATCGTCGGCGTGAAGATCGCCACCAGCAGGATGGCGAGGACGAAGCTCGGGATGGTCTGGAAGAATTCGGTGAAGCGCATCACCGCATCGTCCACGATCCCGCCCAGGTAGCCCGCCACCGCCCCGAGCGTGACGCCGACGAGCAGCGCCGCGACGGTCGAGACCCCGCCCACCAATAGCGAGACGCGCGCCCCATGCGCGATGCCCGCCGCCACGTCGCGCCCCAGGCTGTCCGTGCCGAGCAGCATGCCCATCTCGCCCGGTGGCGCGAAGGGTGCGCCCGCCATGTCCCAGGGGCTGCCGGGGAAGAGCCAGGGCGCCGTCGCGGCCACCAGCACGACCAGCAGCAGGATGACGAGGCCGACCACCGCGCCCTTGTTGCGCCGGAAGCGGCGCCAGAAATCCCTCAACCCGCAACCTCCACCCTGGGATCGATGACGGCGTAGAGCAGGTCGGTCAGCAGGTTGAACAGCACGACCATGACGCTGGTACAGAAGAAGACGCCGAGCAGCACGGGATAATCCCGCGCCAGCAATGCCTCGAAGGCGAGCCGCCCGATGCCCGGCCAAGCGAAAACCGTCTCCACCAGGATCGAGCCGCCGAGCAGCTGCCCCGCCTGGATGCCGGCGAAGGTGATCACCGGCAGCAGCGCATTGCGCAGCACATGTGCCCGCAGGATGCGCCCTTCCGGCACGCCCTTGGCCCGCGCCGTCTTGACAAAATCCTGGTCCGCGACCTCGAGCATCGTCGCCCGCGTCAGCCGCGCATACACGGCGAGGTAGAACAGCCCGAGGGTTAGCGCCGGCAGCAGCAGGTGCTGTGCCACGTCCCACACGACCTCCAGCCCCTGCATCTCGACCCCGACGCTCGACATGCCGAAGCTCGGCAGCCATTCCAGCCAGACCGAGAAGACCAGCACCAGCATCAGCCCGACCCAGAAGAGCGGCGTCGCATAGAAGGTGAGTGCGATGACGGTGATGACGCTGTCCGCCCAGCGCCCCACCCGCTGCGCCGCCAGCGCCCCGAGCGTGACGCCCGCCGCGAGCGCGAAGGCGAAGGCCGCGCCCGTCAGCAGCAGCGTTGCCGGCAGCCGCTCCAGCACCAGCTGCGCCACCGGCGCCTGCTGCCGGTGCGAGAAGCCGAGATCGAGCGACAGCACGCTCTTGAGGTAGATCCAGAGCTGCACGTAGAGCGGCTGATCCAGCCCGAACTGTTTGCGAAGCTGTTCGAGGAACACCGCATCCGCCGCCCCCGATTGCCCGGCGATGACGCTCGCCGGATCGCCCGGCGCCGCATGCACCAGCAGGAAATTGCAGACGACGATCGCCAGAACGACGACCGCCGCCTTCACTCCCCGCCGGAGCAGGAAGCCGGGCAGCTTCGAGGCCTCCATCAGGCGGTCAGGAAGACGTCGTCGAAGCTGGCATGCACGCCGAGGCCGGTGGTGACGGCATTGCGCACCTTCTTGTCGGTGATGGTCGGGAAGGCCATCTCCATCAGCCAGATCTGCGGCACTTCCTCGCAGAGGATCTTCTGCACCGCGCTGAAGGCCGCCTGCCGGTCCTTCGGGTCAGCCGCGTTCCGTGCCGCGGCGAAGAGCTCGTCCACCTTCGGGTTCGCATAGCCGCCAGTATTGGTGAAGGTCACCTTCTGGATGTTGGTGGAGACATAGGTGCGCTCCACCCCGAGCGTCGGGTCGCCGAACTGGTAGACGAAGTTGATCGTCGTCTCATACTCCCAGGCGCCGACCCGCCGCGCCCAGCTGCCGGCATCCGTACTCTCCAGCTCCAGCGCGATGCCGACCTGACGCAGCGACTGCTTCAGGTACTCGGCCAGACGCGACCAGACTTCCCCGTATGGCAAGGTCAGGTGCTTCAGCGTGAAGCGCACGCCTTGGGCATTCGGCCTCAGCCCCGCCGCATCCAGCAGCGCGGCGGCCGCCTTCACGTCATGCCCGGCGATCTTCGCGCTCGGGTCGAAGAAGCGCGTGGTGGAGGCGATCGGGCCGGTCGCCGGCTTGCCGACGCCGAACCAGAGCCGCTGCGTGAGGAAATTCCGGTCGATCGCCATGCTGATCGCCTGCCGCACCCGCGCATCGTCGAGCGGCTTCACCCGGTGGTTCAGCTCGATCCAGGAGACCGGCGAGAAATACTCCCAGCCCTTGATCGAGACATCGAGATTGGGCCGCGAGCGCAGCGCCGGCACGTCGAAGGGCTCGACGTCGCTGCCCTGGGTCAGCAGCACCTGCCCGGTCTCGAGCGCCAGCCGCCGGCTCTGGCTGTCGGGGACGATGCGGTAGATGATCGCGTCCAGATAGGGCTGCCCCGGCTTCCAGTACTCTGCGAAGCGCTCCAGCCGGATGAAATTGCCCCGCTGCCACTCGGCCAGGCGGAAGGGCCCGGTGCCGACCGCCCGCTGCACCGCCGGCGCCGTGCGGTAGTCCTGCCCGTCGAACAGGTGCTTCGGCACGATAGCGCAGGCGCTGTTGTCGAACATCAGCAGGAAGGGCTGGAAGGGCTGCTTGAGGGTGATCCGCACCGTCAGCGGGTCCGGCGCCTCGGCGCGGTCGATCAGGGCGAAGATCGCGCGCGCCCGCGGCGAGACCTCAAAGTGGAATTTGGTGATGGAGAAGATGACGTCCTCGGCCGTCATCGGCTGGCCGTCATGGAATTTGACGCCCTCCTGCAGCCTGAAGACGTACTCCTTGCCATCCGGGCTGATGGTCCAGCTCTTGGCCAGCACCGGGAGCGGCTCCAGCGTCGGGCTGAAGGTGAGCAGGCCCTGGAAGATCTTGCCGGCCGCAACCAGGGTCGGCCCCTGGTTGTTGACGCCGATCTGCAGCACCGGCGGCTCCGGCGTGAGGACCGAAGTCAGCGTCCCGCCGCGGCGCGGCGCTACGCCCTGGGCCAGGGCGTCCTGCACCCGCATGAGTGCAGGCGCGGCGGCGGTCGCGGCAAGCAGGCCGCGGCGCGATACGGTCATTATGATCTCCCAGGATGAATTATGGATATGCTAACGGCCCGTTCGGCGCATGGACAAGGGCGTATCCGCTGCTAGCCTCGCCCGCATGCGCGCTTTCTCCCATCCCGACCAGCTGCGGCACAGCCCGCGCTTCTTCCTCCAGCGCGGTCAGCTCCGGCCGAATTTCGAGGTGCCGGCTCGGGTGGAGGCGTTGCTCGCCGCCCTCGGCCGCCTCGGCCTGTCGCCGGAGACGGCCGGCGCGCCCGCCCGCGCCGCGCTCGAGGCCGTCCACGCGCCCGACTACCTCGGCTTCCTCGAGACCGCCCATGCCGCCTGGCAGCGCCTGCCGAATCCGGGCGAGGAGGTGGTCGGCAACACCCATGCGACGGGCGATGCGCTCGCCAATGGCGGCCGCCGCCCAGACGGCATCGTCGGCCAAGCCGGATGGTATACCGCCGACACCTCCTGCCCAATCGGCGCCGGGACCTGGGAAGCCTGCCTCGCCGCCGCCGGCGTCGCCCTCGCCGCGGCCGCGCAGGCAGCGGCCGGCCGACAGGCCTATGGCCTCTGCCGCCCGCCCGGCCACCACGCCTACCGCGCCCGCGCCGGCGGCCATTGCTACCTGAACAACGCCGCCATCGCCGCGGTCGCCTTGCGCCAGGCCGGGGCGAAGCGCGTTGCCGTGCTCGACATCGACAGCCACCACGGCAACGGCACCCAGGGCATCTTCTGGGAGGACGGTGCGGTGCTGACCGTCTCCGTCCATGGCGACCCGTCGAGCTACTACCCCTACTTCACCGGCTATGCGGAGGAGACCGGCCCCGCCGGCACCAACCGCAACCTCCCCCTCCCCGCCGGCACCGGCGATGCCGGTTGGCTCGAGGCCATCGCCACCGGCATCGAAGCAGCGCGCGGCTTCGGCGCCGAGGCGCTGATCGTCTCCCTCGGCTTCGACCCGAGCGAGCACGAGCCCCTCGGCCTGCTGAAGGTGACGGCGGACGGCTTCGCCCGCGCCGGCGGCGCCATCGCCGGCCTCGGCCTGCCGTCCGCCATCATCCAGGAGGGCGGCTACAACGTCGACGTCATGGGCAGTTTGCTGGAGCGCTTCCTCACCGGCTGGGGTGCCGCCTGATGCTGACCCTCGATACCCATGTCGACATCCGCTGGCCCGACCCGCCGGACCCGCTGGCCGAAGGCCCGATGCGCGTCGACTTCCCGAAGATGCAGCGCGGCGGGTTGAACGCCGCGATCTTCATCGCCTATGTCGGCCAGGGTCGGCGCGACGAGGCCGGCCACGCCGCCGCCGCGGAGCGCGCCGAGGCGATGCTGCGCCGCATCCAGGCCCGCGCGGACGGCACCGCGCACCGCTTCTGCACGACGCCCGACGAGCTGGAGGCCTGCCACGCCGCCGGCGCGCTCGGGGTGCTCTCGGCGGTGGAGAACGGCTACGCCATGGGCCACGACCTCTCGGCCCCCGCCCGCTGGCGCGCGCTCGGCGCCTGCTACCTGACGCTGACCCATGACGGCCACAACGATCTCTCCGACAGCGCCCGCCCGCAGCAGCGCCTCGGCGATGCGCCCGTCGAGCATGGCGGCCTTTCCCCGCTCGGCCGCCAGGCCATCGCCGCGCTGAACACCGCCGGGCTGCTGGTCGACGTCTCGCATGTGGCGAAGAGCGGCATGCTGCAGGCGGCGGAGCTGTCCCGCTCCCCCATCGTCGCCACCCACACCGCCTGCCGCGCCCTGCACGACCACCCGCGCGGGATCGATGACGAGCAGCTCGACGCGCTGAAGGCGGTCGGCGGCCTCGTCCAGATCACCGCCGTCCCCGCCTTCCTGCGCCCGACGCCGGAGGGCCAGCGCAACCCAGGCAGCGTCGAGGACATGGCCGAGCATGTCGACCATGCGGTCCGCCGCATCGGCATTGAGCATGTCGGCCTCTCTTCCGATTTCGACGGCGGCGGCGGGGTCGAGGGCTGGCAGAACGCCGCCGAGACGCCGGGCCTCACCGCCGCCCTCGTCCGCCGCGGCTATGGCGAGCGGGAGCTCGGGCTGCTCTGGTCCGGCAACTTCCTGCGCCTCTGGCGCCAGGCCCTCGCCATCGCCGATTGATCTACATACGAAATAATATAGTCTTGCGGGCGCATGACCATCGCCCGCATCGCCACCTTCGCCTTCTCCGGCATCGACGCCGTCCCGGTGGAGGTCGAGGTGCAGCCTGCGCCCGGCATCCCCGCCTTCCTGGTCGTCGGTCTCCCCGACAAGGCCGTGGCCGAGAGCCGCGAGCGGGTCCGCGCCACGCTGACCGGTCTCGGGCTCTCCCTGCCGCCGAAGCGGGTGCTGGTGAACCTGGCGCCGGCCGACATCGTCAAGGAGGGCTCGCATTTCGACCTGCCGATCGCCCTCGGCGTGCTGGCGGCGATGGATCTGCTGCCCCGCGACCGGATGGCCGGCTACGCCGCCCTCGGCGAGCTCTCGCTCGATGGCACCATCCGCCCCGTCGCCGGTGTGCTGCCGGCCGCCCTCGGTGCCTCCGCCCGCGACCTCGGCCTGATCTGCCCGGCGAGCCAGGGCGGCGAGGCCGCCTGGGCCGGCCGGATCGAGGTGCTGGCGGCGCCAGACCTGCTGTCCCTGATGAACCATTTCCGCGGCACCCAGCGCCTGCCACCGCCGCCACCGCCACCCGTCCAGCCCGTGCAGGAACGCGGCCCCTGCCTCTCCGAGGTGAAGGGACAAGAGAGCGCCAAGCGCGCCCTCGAGATCGCCGCGGCTGGCGGCCACAATTTGCTAATGGTCGGCCCTCCCGGCGCCGGCAAGTCGATGCTGGCAGCCCGCCTCCCCGGCCTGTTGCCCGACCTCTCGCCCGCCGAGGCGCTGGAGGTGAGCCTCGTCCACTCCATCGCCGGCCTGCTGCGCGGCGGGCAGCTGGTGGTGCGCCCGCCCTTCCGCGAGCCCCACCACTCGGCCAGCCCGGCGGCGCTGATCGGCGGCGGCGGCCGCGCCAGGCCGGGCGAGATCAGCCTCGCCCATCACGGCGTGCTCTTCCTCGACGAATGGCCTGAATTCCCGCGTGCCGCCCTGGAGGCCCTCCGCCAGCCGATGGAGACCGGCCGCACCACCATCAGCCGCGCCAATGCGCATGTGACCTATCCCGCGCGCTTCCAATGCATCGCGGCGATGAATCCCTGCCGCTGCGGCTATCTCGGCGATGCGCCCCGCGAATGCGGCCGCGCGCCCCGCTGCGGCGACGACTACCGCATGCGCCTCTCCGGCCCGCTGCTCGACCGCATGGACCTCGCCATCGAGGTGCAGCCCGTCCCTGCCAGCGAGCTCGCCCATGCCGCACCGGGCGAGACCAGCGCCGCCGTCGCTGCCCGCATCGCCGCAGCCCGCGAGCGGCAGCGCGACCGCTACGGCCTGGACGGCCCCCGCTGCAACGCCGCCGCCGAGGGCGCCGTGTTGGAGCGCAGCCTCGCCGCCGAGCCCCCCGCGCGCCTGCTCGCCGAAGAGGCCGCCGACCGCCTCCGCCTCTCCGCCCGCGGCTATACGCGGATGCTGCGGGTCGCCCGCACCATTGCCGACCTTGCGGGATGCGAAACCGTGTTGCGGGCCCATGTTGCGGAAGCGCTGGCTTTCCGCCATCGCGCTCCGGTTCCCGCCGCCGCCCCCGGCGGGTAGGTTCTGGACACAGCCCAGCCCAGGAGCATCATGGCCCGACTCGTCCTCCTGCTCCTCTGTCTTGCCCTCCCTGCCCAGGCCCAACGGCAGATGGTCGTCGCCGCCCATCCCATGGCGGCAGAGGCCGGCCTTGCCATGTTGCGCGCCGGCGGCACGGCGGTGGACGCAGCCGTCGCCACCCAGGCCATGCTCGCCCTGGTCGAGCCGCAGGCCTCCGGCCTCGGCGGCGGTGCGCTGATGCTGCATTGGGATGCCGCCACCCGCCGCCTCGCTGCCTGGGACGGGCGCGAGACCGCCCCTGCCGCAGCTCCGCCCACCCTCTTCCTCCGCGACGGCCAGCCCATGGGCTTCCACGAGGCGGCGGTCGGCGGCCGCGCCGTCGGCGTGCCCGGCGCCATCCGCATGCTGGAGGCCGTCCACAAGCGCCAGGGCCGGCTGCCATGGGCCCAGCTCTTCGCCCCCACCATCGCCGCGGCCGAGACGGGCTTCACCATCACCCCTCGCCTCGCCGCCCAGATCGCCGCCGATGCCGAGCGCCTGCGCCGAGACCCGGCGGCCCGCGCCTATTTCCTGCCCGGCGACAAGCCCCTCGCCGAAGGCGCCCGCCTCCGCAACCCGGCCCTGGCCGCCACCCTCCGCGCCATCGCCGAGCAGGGCGCCGATGCCCTGCACCGCGGCCCCATCGCCGCCGAGATCGCCGCCGCCGTCCGCGGCCATGCCAATCCCGGCCTGCTGACCACCGACGACCTCGCCGGCTATGCGTCGGTCGAGCGACGGCCCGTCTGCGGCCCCTATCGCGGCTTCACCGTCTGCTCCATGCCGCCGCCGAGCTCGGGCGGCGTCGCCGTGCTGCAGATCCTCGCCCTGCTCGGCCATCAGGACATGCAGCTCGACCCGCGCGGCCTCGACGCCGCGCATCTCCTCGGCGAGGCCGGGCGCATCGCCTTCGCCGACCGAAACCGGTATCTCGCCGATGCCGACCACGTCCCGGTCCCTGTCCGCGGCCTGCTCGACCCGACCTACCTCGCCATCCGCGCCCAGCTGATCGACCGCGACCGGGCGGTTGCCACGCCACGCCCCGGCAACCCGCCCTGGCAGGGCGGCGCGCCGCTCGCCTCCCAGCCGCCGCAGCCGGAGCATGGCACCAGCCACATCTCGGTCGTCGATGCCGCCGGCAATGCCGTCGCGCTGACCACCACCATCGAGGATGTCTTCGGCGCCCGGGTGATGGTCCGCGGCTTCCTGCTGAACAACGAGCTGACCGACTTCTCCTTCCTGCCGGAGATCGACGGCCGCCCCGTCGCGAACCGCGTCGGCCCGGCCAAGCGCCCCCGCTCCTCCATGGCGCCTAGCATCGTCTTCGGCGCCGACGGCCAGCCCGTCGCGGTGGTGGGCTCCGCCGGCGGCTCCCGCATCATCGGCCATGTCGCGCAAACGCTGGTGGCGATGCTCGACTGGGGGATGGAGCCACAGGCCGCCGTCTCCCTCCCCCGCGTCGGCGCGCTGAACGCAACGCTGGAGCTGGAGGCCGGCACCGGTGCCGCCGCCCTCGCCCCGGGGCTCGAGGCGCGCGGCTTCCCGGTCGATGTGCGGGTGATGAACTCCGGCCTCACCGCCATCCGCATCCTGCGCGAGGCGGATGGGGTGCGCCTTCAGGGCGGCGCCGATCCCAGGCGGGATGGCGCCGCCGCGGCGGAGTAGCTACTTCCGTGCCTCGATCCACTTGTCGACATGCATCAGCGACTGGTTGATGACCTGGTGCATGTCGAGATACTGGTAGGTCCCGCAGCGCCCGATGAAGCTGCACTCGCCAACCCGCTCGGCCAGCGCCTTGTACTTCTCGTACACCGCCTGGTAGCGCCCGTCGCTGGTCTTCACCGGGTAGTAGCGCTCCATGGCGTTGTCGCGGTAGTCGCAGGGCTCCTCCTGCGTCAGCACCTTCCGGCCCGTCTGCCGCACCAGATGGTCGGGGATGCGCGACCAATCGGTCTCGCGCGTCCGCGGCCCGGCATCGGTGAAGTTGATCGTCGTCGCGCTGCCGGCCGCGAAGTCTGCCGGCACCTCCCGATGATGGAAGCGGATGGAGCGGTAGGGCAGCGGCCCGTACTCGTAGCCGAAATACTCGTCGATCGGCATGCTGTTGAAGCATTGGTCGAACTCGCCGAGCATCGCCTTGTCGAATTCCCGCCCCGTCTCCACCCGGATCAGCGGATGCTCGAGGATGCGCTCGAAGGCCGCCGTGTAGCCGCCGCGGAACATGAACTGGTACTGGTCGTTGGGGAAATACCTGTCCTCGTCGTCGAAGCGGATGGGGATGCGCTTCACCACCGAGGCATCGAGCTCCTCAAGGTCCATCTCCCACATCTTCTTCGTATAGGGCCGGAAGAAGAGGTTGGTGAGGTCCGGCCCGATTTGCGATAGCAGGTGCTCCGCCGCATTGGCCGGCGCCTCGATCGGCACGGCGAGGCTGCGGAGGAACTCCTGCGCCGCCTCGGCCGTCGGCAGGTCGACCTTGAAGAGCCCCTCCAGCGTCCGCCGGTTGATCGGCATCGGCACGCAGCGGCCGTCCGACAGCAGCGCCTCCACCCGATGCTCGTAGGGGACGAATTCGGTGAAGCGGCTCAGCCAGTCCACCACCGTCTTGTTGTTGGTATGGAACAGGTGCGGCCCGTAGCGATGGATACGGATGCCATTCGGTCCGACCTCGTCATAGGCGTTGCCCGCGATATGCGGCCGCCGGTCGATGACCTGGCAGCGGTAACCGGCCTCGGCGAGTTGCCGCGCGAAGACCGCGCCGGCAAACCCCGCGCCGACGATGAGGATGGACTGCAACTGGGGGCTCCTTCCGCAGGCTTGCGGCCCCGGTCGGGGCGAACGCTAGCGGAAACAGCCCGCGCCCGCAAATGTTGCACCCGCTCACGCCCACATTTGCTTGGTTGCGGGAACCGGACGCATCTTCGCAACCTTGCCCGCCGGCCTTCGTTCAGCGGTTGATACGACCCCTGAGAGGCCCCGATGCGCGTCCCCGCCCTGCTCCTCGCCCTGCTCGTCTCGACGCCCGCCGTGGCGCAGGAGACGAAGGAGGTCGGCCATGTGAACACGGCCATCACCAATCTCGGACTCACGCGCAGCCACCGCGTGGTAGTGGAGCGCTTCGACGACCCGGATGTGCAGGGCGTCTCCTGCTACATCAGCCAGGCGCGGACCGGCGGCGTCTCCGGCATGGTCGGCCTCGCCGAAGACCCGGCGCGCTTCGGCCTCTCCTGCACGGTGACGGGCCCGGTGCGCGTGACGGAGGGCGCCCGCCGCGGCGAGCGCGGCGAGAATGTCTACGAGAGCAACACCAGCCTCTTCTTCAAGGAGACGCGCGTCCACCGCTTCGTCGACGAGGAGCGTGGCGTCGTCGTCTACATGGCCTGGTCGACCAAGCTGGTGGACGGCTCGCCCTACAACGCGATCGCCGTCGTGCCCACCCGCTGAGCCGCGGGCACGCCGCCGTCCCGGCCTTCCTCCACCGCGTGGCAGGCGGTGAGGCTCGCCTCCGTCCCCCGCGCCGGGATCAACTCCGGCCGGTCCGCCCTGCAACGGTCATCGGCGAGCGGGCAGCGCGGGTGGAAGGGGCAGCCGGAGGGCGGGCTGATCGGGCTCGGCACCTCGCCGCCCACCGGGATGCGCTGCCGCCCGGTCATCTCGAGATCGGGGATCGCCTCCATCAGCGCCCGCGTATAGGGGTGGCGCGGCGTGGTGAAGAGCGTCTCCGCCGGCGCCAGCTCCACCAGCCGCCCGAGATACATCACCCCGATCCGGTCGCTTACCTGCCGCACCACGGCCAGGTTGTGGCTGATGAAGAGATAGGTGAGGCCGAGCCGCGCCTGCAGGTCCTTCATCAGGTTGAGGATCTGCGCCTGGACCGAGACGTCGAGCGCCGAGGTCGGCTCGTCGCAGACGAGGAAGTCGGGGTTGGAGGAGAGCGCCCGCGCGATGGAGATGCGCTGCCGCTGGCCGCCGCTGAACTCGTGCGGGAATTTCTCCCCATCCAGCGGCGAAAGCCCGACCTGGGTCAGCAGTTCCGCCACCTTCTCCTGCTGCGCCGCGGTGCTCGGCGTCATGCCGAAGGCGCGGATCGGCTCGGCGACGATGTCCTTCACCCGCCAGCGCGGGTTGAGCGAGGCATAGGGGTCCTGGAAGATCATCTGCATGCGTCGTCGCTGCTCGGGGATGGCGCGCGCCCGCTCCAGCTCCATCCCCTCGAACATCACCCGCCCGCGGCTCGGCGGGTAGAGGCCGACCACCAGCCGCGCCACCGTCGACTTGCCGCAGCCGCTCTCGCCGACGAGGGACAGCGTCGTCCCCGGCGGGATGGCGAAGGAGATGCCGTCGACCGCGCGCAGGATGCGCTTGCCCTCGCCGGCCAGCACGCGCTGGAGCCAGGGCCGGGACACGTCGAAGGACCGGGCGAGGTCGTCAACCTCGAGGATCGGCGTCTCAGCCATGGCGCATCGCCTCCGGCGCATGTTTCTCCGAGGCCGGGTCGTAGAGCCAGCAGGCCGCCTCCGTCGCACCCGTCGCCAGCAGCACCGGCCGCTCGATCCTGCAGCGACCGAACACCTCCGGGCAGCGCGGGTTGAAGGCGCAGCCCTGCGGGATGGCCGAGAGCCGCGGCATGGCGCCGTCGATCTGCGCCAGATGGTCCACGCGGCGGTCGAGCGGCGGGATGGAGGCCATCAGACCCGCCGAATAGGGATGCTTCGGGTGCTTCACCACCTCCCGCACCGGCCCGATCTCGGCGATGCGCCCGGCATACATCACCGCCACCCGATCCGCCGCCTCCGCGATCACGCCCATGTCATGGGTGACGAGCATCATCGAGGTGCCCTTGTCCCGCGCCAGGCCCTTCAGCAGCGCGATCACCTGCGCCTGGATCGAGACATCGAGCGCCGTGGTCGGCTCGTCGGCGACGACGAGCTTCGGCTCGGCGCAGAGCGCGAGCGCGATCACCACCCGCTGGCGCATCCCGCCCGAGAACTCATGCGGGTAGCTGCCGATCCGCTGCGCCGCGGCCGGGATGCCGACCATCTCGAGCCAGCCGATCGCCCGCTTCCGCGCCTCCGCCCCGTCGAGGCCGAGATGCGTCTGGATCGTCTCCACCAGTTGGTCGCCGACCGTGTAGAGCGGATTGAGCGTCGTCAGCGGGTCCTGGAAGATGGCGCCGATCTTCCGCCCGCGGATGCGCCGCATCTGGTCGTAGCGGAGGTTGTCGATGCGCTTGCCGTCCAGCAGGATCTGCCCGCCCGCGATCCGCCCCGGCGGCTCCAGCAGGCCGATGATCGCCGCCCCCGTCATCGACTTGCCGGCGCCCGATTCGCCGACGACGCCGAGCACCTCGCCCGGCGCGATCGAGAAGGAGACGCCGTCGAGCGCCGTCAGGGTGCCGCGCCGCGTCGGGAATTCGACGCGCAGGTCGCGGACTTCGAGCAGGGGGGTCATCAGCGGAGCCTCGGGTTCAGCGCATCGCGCAGCCAGTCGCCGAGCAGGTTGACCGACAGCACCATGGCGATCAGCGCCAGGCCGGGGAAGATGGCGATCCACCATTCCCCGGAGAAGAGGAAGTCGTTGCCGATGCGGATGAGCGTCCCCAGCGAGGGCTGGGTCTGCGGCACGCCGGCACCGAGATAGGAGAGCGTCGCCTCGGAGATGATGGCGTTGGACAGGCCGAGCGTCGCGATCACCAGCACCGGCCCGAGCACGTTGGGCAGCACATGGGTCAGCATGATCCTGAGCTGCGAGATGCCGATCACCCGCGCCGCCAGCACGTATTCCTTGTTGCGCTCCACCAGCGTCGAGCCCCGCACCGTGCGGGCGAATTGCGGCCAGGCGCTGATGCCGATCGCGAAGATGACGACGAAGAGCGCAACGCGGTCATGCACCGCCGGCGGCAGCGCGGCGCGGGCGATGCCGTCCACCAGCAGCGCGATCAGGATGTTCGGGAAGGTGAGCTGGATGTCGGCGATGCGCATCAGGACGCCGTCCACCGCCCCGCCCGCATAGCCGGCCAGCAGCCCGATGCCGACGCCGACCACCATGGAGAAGAGCACCGCGCAGAAGCCGACCAGCAGCGAGACCCGCGCGCCGTACATGATGGCCGAGAGCACGTCCCGCCCCTGGTCGTCCGACCCGAGCGGATAGGCCGCATCCCCCTCCGCCGCCCAGGCCGGCGGCTTGAAGGCATCGATGAGGTTGAGCGTCGCCACGTCGAACGGGTCATGCGGCGCAATGAGCGGCGCCAGCACCGCGCCCAGGATGCAGATGAGCGCCACCACCGCCGAGATCACGGTGACGGGGGAGTGCCGGAAGGACCAGAACAGGTCGCTGTCGAGCATGCGTGCCACGGCAGCCATCGCTCAATGCCCCCGCTTCGCGCCGCCGACCCTGAGCCTCGGGTCCACGGCGTAATAGAGCAGGTCGACGACCAGGTTGATGATGACGAAGACCAGCGCGATCAGCATCAGATAGGCCGCCATCACCGGAATATCCGCCGAGTTCACCGACTGGATGAAGAGCAGCCCCATGCCCGGCCACTGGAACACCGTCTCCGTCACGATCGCGAAGGCGATGATGCCGCCAAGCTGCAGCCCGGCCACCGTGATCACCGGCACCAATGTGTTCTTCAGCGCATGGCCGAAATTGATCGACCGGTTGGCCAGGCCCCGGGCCCTGGCGAATTTGATGTAGTCCGTCCGCAGCACCTCGAGCATCTCCGACCGCACCAGCCGCATGATGAGCGTCAGCTGGAACAGCCCCAGCGTGACGGAGGGCAGCACCAGCGCCTTGAGCCCCGAGGTGGTCAGCAGCCCCGTCCGCCACCAGCCGATCTCCACCGTGTCGCCGCGCCCGAAGCTCGGCAGCCAGCCGAGCCAGACGGAGAAGGTGAGGATGAGCAGGATGCCGATCAGGAAGGTCGGCAGCGAGACGCCGATCAAGCTGAAGGTGAGGAAGAAGCGGCTCAGCCAGGAATTCCGGTAGAGCCCGGTATAGACCCCCATCGGCACGCCGATGCAGAGCGAGACGAGCGCGGCGCAGAAGGCCAGCTCCAGCGTCGCCGGCGCCCGTTCCGCGATCAGCTCCGCCACCGGGCGCGACAGGCGGTAGGACAGGCCGAACTCGCCATGCAGCGCATTCCAGACGAAGCGGGCGAACTGCACGACGAAGGGCTGGTCGAGCCCGAGGCTCGCCACCAGCGCCTGGCGCTGCTCCTCGGTGAAGTCCTGGCCGAGCATGATCGCCACCGGGTCGCCGACATAGGCGAACATGGCGAAGCTGATCAGCGCCACCACCGCCATGACCGGCAAGGCCTGGAGGATGCGCGAGATGATGAAGGCAA
Source organism: Belnapia sp. (assembly GCF_059504005.1). Taxonomy (NCBI): domain Bacteria; kingdom Pseudomonadati; phylum Pseudomonadota; class Alphaproteobacteria; order Acetobacterales; family Roseomonadaceae; genus Belnapia; species Belnapia sp. Next base: position 31,031 of record NZ_JCACHU010000044.1, read on the forward strand.
GCATGCGGTGGCCGTCCCTGGGGGCTTTTCCGCCCCTATAGGCCCCGGCCCTCCATGACGGAAGGGTGTCAGCCGCGGGTTCCTGCCTCTTCCGCCCCTTCCGTCGCCCAATCCTTCAGCAAGGTGAACCCCACCGCGAGCAGGACCGGCCCGAGGAACAGCCCCAGGAACCCGAAGGCGAAGACCCCGCCCAGGGCCCCGAGCAGCGTGAGCAGCAGCGGCAGGTCGGCCCCGCGCGAGATCAGCCAGGGCCGGATGACGTTGTCCGCGCTGCTGATCCCGAAGGCGCCGTAGAGCCCGAGGAAGATCGCCCAGCCCGTCGAGCCCTGGCTGAACAGCCAGAGCGTGGCCGGTATCCAGACCACCGGCGCCCCGACCGGCAGGATGGAGATGCACCCCGCGACCACGCCCAGCAGCACCGGCCGCGGCACGCCCGCGATCCAGAGGCCGAAGGCGGTCATCAGTCCCTGCACCACCGCGGTGCCGAGCAGCCCGTAGACCACGCCCCGCGTTACATTGCCGGTCAGGGCCACCAGGTGCCGCGTCCGGTCGCCCGCCAGCCGCTCCAGCGCCGCCTCGCCGCGCCGGGCGATGGCGGGCCCGTCCCGGTAGAGGAAGAAGGCGAGGAAGATCGCCACCAGCAGCTCGGCGATGCCGGACAGCACCGCCAGCAGCACCGCCAGCGCGTTCTGCGCCAGCGTCCCCGCATAGGGGCGGACCAGCTCGGCAAGGCCGGAGAGGCCGAAATCGACGCCCTCCACATATTCCGCGAGGTAGCCGCCGACGAGCGGCAGGTTGCCGAGCCAATCGCCGAGCCCGGGCATGCCCTGGGTGAGGAAGGTCTCGACCGCATGGCGCAGCCCTTCCACATCCTCCCGCCGGGTCGGCGTGGCGAAGACCAGCGGCAGGCCGATCAGCAGGAATTCCGCCAGCACCATCGCCCCTGCGGCAAGGCCGGGAGAAAGGCCCGTCCGCTCCCGCAACATCCGGTAGGCCGGCCAGGTCGAATAGACGAGGATCGCCGCCCAGAGCAGCGAGGACAGGAAGGGGCGCAGCACCAGCAGGCAGCCCACCGCCAGCGCCAGCGCCGCCAGCAGGCCGAGCAGGGCGGCCGGGGTGAAACGCTCCTGGTGGGGTCGCGGCTGGGTCATCCGCGATCCGTATCATCCCGGCCAGGCTGGCGCATCCCCTCGCCGCCCCTGTAGCCAGCGCCGCCCGCCCTGGCTAGCGTGCGCCGCGGCTGCCATGGCAGCTCCGACCCTGGGCCGTGATCAGGGATCATGGCCCAGCCTGTTGTCTGATCGCACGAGCGACGCCTGCGGCCGTTCCAGCCTTCGGCGAACATGCTCAAGGGAGGGGGACCATGCCGCGCTTCGCCGCCAACCTGTCGATGATGTTCAACGAGGTGCCCTTCCTCGACCGCTTCGCCCGCGCCCGGGCGGCCGGCTTCGAGGCGGTGGAATTCCTGATGCCCTACGACTTCCCGGCCGCCGAAATCGCCCGGCGGCTCAAGGACAACGGGCTGCAGCAGGTGCTGTTCAACGCGCCGCCGGGCGATTTCGCGGCCGGCGAGCGCGGCTTGGCCGCGCAGCCAGGACGCCAGGCGGAGTTCCGCGAAGGCGTGCAGAAGGCGCTGGAATATGCCGCCGCCCTCTCCTGCCCACGCCTGCATCTGTGGTCCGGCATCGCGCCTGCCGGCGTGCCGCGCGACACGCTGCTCTCGGTCTATGCCGCGAACCTCGCCTGGGCCGCCGAGGAATGCGGAAAGGCCGGCGTCAAGCCGGTGATCGAGCCGATCAACCACCGGGACATTCCCGGCTTCTTCCTCAACACCACCGACGAGGCGGCGGCCATCATCCAGGCCGTCGGGCCGGAGCGCCTCGGCCTGCAATTCGACCTCTACCACTGCCAGATCACCGAGGGCGACTTGGTGAAGACCGCCGAGCGCCACCTGCCGCTGATCGCGCACATGCAGGTCGCCGACAACCCGGGGCGCAACGAGCCCGGCACCGGCGAGGTGAACTGGCCCTTCGTCTTTCAGGCGATCGATAAGATGGGCTTCCGCGGCTGGATCGGCTGCGAGTACCGCCCGGCAGGCGAGACCGAGGCCGGCCTCGGCTGGTTCGCCCCCTACAAGTCCTGACTACCGTACAAGTCCTGACTAAGAGAGAGGATCAGCCCCACATGAAGATCGGCTTCATCGGCCTCGGCATCATGGGCAAGCCCATGGCCGGACACCTGAAAAACGCCGGCCACGAGGTCATCGTGCCGGAGCGGCGGAGCCTTGACGCCGAGTCGCGCGCGGCCTTCACCGTCCTGGCCGACGCCACCGCGGTCGCCAGGGCGGCCGAGGTCGTCATCCTGATGGTGCCCGACACCCCCGACGTGGAAGCGGCGCTCTTCGGCCCCGCCGGAGTCGCCGCCGGCCTGTCGAAGGGCAAGCTCGTCGTCGACATGTCCTCGATCAGCCCGACCGCGACCAAGACCTTCGCGGAGAAGGTCAACGCCCTCGGCTGCGACTATCTCGACGCGCCCGTCTCGGGCGGCGAGGTCGGCGCCAAGGGAGCGAGCCTCACCATCATGGTCGGCGGCGAGGAGGCGGCCTTCGCCCGGGCGAAGCCCCTCTTCGAGGCGATGGGCAAGAACATCACACTGGTCGGCCCCAACGGCGCCGGGCAGACGACCAAGGTCGCCAACCAGATCATCGTCGCCCTCACCATCGAGGCGGTGGGCGAGGCGCTGGTCTTCGCCAGCAAGGCCGGCGCCGACCCGGCCAAGGTGCGCCAGGCGCTGATGGGCGGCCTCGCCACCTCCCGCATCCTCGAGCTCCATGGCGAGCGGATGATCAAGCGGACCTTCAACCCCGGCTTCCGCATCGTCCTCCACCAGAAGGACCTGAACCTCGCCCTGACCTCGGCGAAGGAGCTCGGCGTCGCCCTGCCCAACACCGCCTCCACCCAGCAGCTCTTCTCCGCCTGCATCGCTGCCGGCGGCGGCCAGCTCGACCATTCCGGCCTGGTGAAGGCGCTCGAGGTGATGGCCGCCCACCCCGTCGCCCCCGAGGCCGGCTGAGGGACCCGCGGGCCGCACGCGCGATGCGTGTGCGGCCGCACCAGCCTACATCCCACACGCTTGGCGCTCAGTATGGTTATGTCGCAGCGGTATCCATGACTTGATTTCGCGAGGAGGGCGAGGCAAGGTTTTTGACGAGTCCCGCACGGGACGCGAGATATCTTCTCAAAAACCTAACCATTTTGCGGTCGATTCGTATTGCCCGGGAATGGCAGGCTGCGGGGAAGCCGGAGGCTAGGATGCGGTTTGCGGATATCGGGCAGCAATTGCGGGCCTATCGCCTGGAGTCGGGCCTCCGGGCGGAGGAGATCGCGGCCCGCCTCGGCGTCTCCCGCGCCGCGCTCTATCGCTACGAGAAGGGCGAGGTCATCAAGCTGGACACCATCCGGCGCTTGGCCGAGCTGCTGAAAATCTCGCCGCTTTCCCTGCTCGGGATCGGAGTCGAATATTTCTCCCGGCCCGTCGCCTTCCAGGAGCGGCTGCGCCAGGTCGAGGAACAGGCGGACCAGATCCTCTCGGTCGGCGGCGCGCTTTGCTACCAGGTCTCGACCGAGGCTTTCGAGGGCGCCCTCGCCGAGGCCTGGACCGAGGCGGCCGATGCCGCGCCGGACCGCCTTCCCGCCCGCTCCATGGCCGACCAGGCGCTCGGGCTGCTCAACGCGCGCAAGAAGCTGCACCAGCAGCGCCGGCCGAACATCATCGGCATCCTGTCCGAGGCCGCGCTCCGCCGCTTCCTGCAGGACGGCGTCGCCTCCGGCATTTCCGTCTCGGAGCGGACCCGCGCCCGCTGCCGCGCCGCCGCCATCGCCGAGGCGGAGAACATCGCCGCCATGATGGAGAGCGTCCCCATCGGCCTGCAGCTCGGCCTTTCCGCCGGGCCGGACCCGTCGGGTGCCTTCATCGTGCTGCGCGGGCGGGACCGCGCCCATGTCGTCGGCAGCCCCTTCCCGCCCGATGCGCCGCCCACAGCCGGGCTCGGCGTTGCCATGATCACCGCCGCCGACGAGGCCATCTCCGTCCACCAGCGCGTCGCCGAGGCCGCCTGGCGCGACGCGCTGAAGGGCGCCGCCGCCGCCGCCCGGGTGCGCGAGCTCATCGCCGGCGCCAGGCCGGACTGATCACAGCGCCAGCCGCGCCTCCATCACCTCGTCCTCATCCGGCGAGCGGCGGAGGCTGAAGCCTAGGGCCCGGACGAAGGCCAGCATCGGGCGGTTCTCCGCCAGTACCTGGCCCACCACCTCCGCCACCCCCATGGCGCGGCCCCATTCGAAGAGCCGCTCCATCAGGTGCCGGCCAAGGCCCTGCCCCTTCATCGCCTGCTCGACGATCACCGCGAACTCCGCCGCCGGGCCCACCGGGTCGCGGATCAGCCGCGCCACGCCGCGGATGGCCCCCGCCTCGTCGCAGCCGATGAAGGCCATCTCCCGGTCGTAGTCGATCTGCGTCAGCCGCGCCGTCAGGGCCGGCGACAACTCCCGCAACGGGGAGAAGAAACGGCGCCGGACGTCCTCCGGATCGAGCCGCCGGAAGGCCTCGCCCAGCGCCGCCGCATCCTCCGGCCGGATCGGGCGGATGGTCAGCACCTCGCCCGATTTGGTGCGGAAGGGCCGCGCCAGCTCCGCCGGATAGGGCGGGATCGCCAGCTCCCCCGCCTCGCCCGCCGGCCGCAGCGCCAGCTTGGCATCGACCGCCAGCACGCCCCGGGCATCGGCGAAGAGCGGGTTGATGGTGAGGCCGGCGATCTCCGGGAAATCCACCGCGATCTGCGACAGCCGCACCAGCGCCTCCGCCACCGCCCCCCGGTCGGCCGGGCGGTGGTCGCGGAAGCCGCCCAGAAGCTGCGCCATGCGCGACCGGCCGATGAGCTGGTTGGCCAGCGCCAGGTTGAGCGGCGGCAGGTCATACGCCTCATCCGCCGCGAGGTCGGCTGCCGTGCCGCCATGGCCGAAGCCGATCCAGGGCCCGAACATCGCGTCGTCGCCGAGCCGCAGCCGCAGCTCGAGGGCGCGTGCCGCCTGCCGCTGCACCAGCAGCCCCTCGAGCCGCACCTCCGGCCTGATGGCGCGGATGCGTGCCAGCATCGCCGCCGCCGCCGCCCGCACCGCCTCGGCGCTGGCCAGGCTGGTGACGACGCCCCCGGCATCGCTCTTGTGCCTGAGGTCCGGGCTGAGGATCTTCAGCACCACCGGGAAGCCGAGCATCGCCGCCGCATCCGCCGCCTCGGCCGGCCCGGCCGCATGCCGCCCTGGCACGGTCGGGATGCCGTAGGCGGCGAGCACGCCGAGTCCTTCCTCTGCCGTCAGCCCGAGCCGCCCCGCCGCCCGCGCTGCGGCGAGGATGCGCCGCACCGCCGCCCGGTCCGGCGCCAGCTCCAGCACCTCGCGCGAGGGCAGCTCCGCCGCCGAAGCGCGGTTCCGCCGGTCGGCCGCCAGGTGCATCGCCCCGCGCGCCGCCGCCTCGGGCGTGTCGAAGACGGCGAGCCCCGCCTCGGCCATCCGCCGCCGCTGCCGCCCCGCCGTCGCCTGCCCGCTCCAGCCGACGAGGATGGGCGCCGCCCGCCCGGTGCCGGTCTTCGCCGCTGCGATCATCGCCTCCGCCGCCGCGTCGGCCGCTTCGGGGGGCGCCCCGCCCGGCGCCGGGGCATGCAGGGCGATCACGGCATCCACCTCCGCCAGCCCGGCCAGCATCGCCGCCGCCTCGGCGAGCTGCGCCCCGGCGGCCGGCCCGAGCGAGAGCGGGTTGCCCGCCACCCAGCCCGGCGGCAGCAGCATCCCCAAGGCGGCGAGCGACTCCGGCCTGAGCTCGGCAAGGCAGCTGCCCCCGGCGACGACCGCATCCGCCGCCATGTGGCCGAGCCCGATCCCATTGGTGACGATGGCGACTCGTGCCTCCCGCACCCCCTGCCGCAGCCGGACACGCGCCAACGTCTCCGCTGCCGAGAGCAGGTCCTCGAGCCCCGAGACGCGCAGCACGCCGGCGCGGCGCAGCGCCGCCTCCATCACCGCGTCGGCGAGGCCCGAGGCATCGCCGCTCCGCCCGCCGGCGCGGATCGCCATCACCGGCCGGGTCCTGGCCGTTGCCCGCGCCGCCGAGACGAAGGCCCGCCGGTTGCGCACCCGCCGCAGGTCGAGCAGCACCGCCCCCGTCCCCGCATCCCGCGCCAGCCAGTCGAGCGAGGCGGCGAAGCCCAGCGTCGCATTTCCGCCGATGCCGATCACATGGCTGAAGCCGAGCTTCTCGGCCGCCGCCCAGTCGAGCACCACCCGCGCCAGCGCCGCCGACTGCGTCACCAGCGCCAGCCGCCCCGGCGCCGGCTGGATGTGGGAGAGCGAGGCATTCAGCCCGATCGCCGGGATGCAGAGGCCGAAGCTCCCCTGCCCCAGCGCCTTCACGCCGGTCCGCGCGGAGATGGCGCCCAGCTCCGGCCCCTGCCCCGGAACGATGGCGGCGAAGCACCCCCGCCGCGCCAGCGCCGCCATGGCCGGCTCCAGCGCGGCCGGCGGCAGGCAGAGCACGGCAAGGTCCGGCGCCTCCGGCAGCGCCTCGACCGACTCGGCTGGCAGCAGCCCGGGCACCGCCAGCCCCACCGCATAGGCGCGGCCCTCGAAGCCGCCGGCGGCGATGTTGGCGGCCAGCACCGCCGCCTCCGGCTGCGCCGGATCGGCGAGCAGCACCAGGTTGCGCGGCCGGAACAGGGACCGGGCCTGGTAGCCGGACGCGGTGCTGCGTGGGATCATCATCGGCATGGTGCACCGCAACATGGGCTGGGATGGCCGGGGCGGCAACCATACGCCAAGGTGACCGGAGACCGTCCATGGACCCCCGCCTCGACCCGGAGATGCTCGCCTTCAACCGGATGATGGAGGAGCGCGCCGCCGCCCTGCCGCCGATCCGCCTGGAGCTGCCCTTCGACCGTCCCCGCGCCCTGACGGAGGCGCTGAACGCCCCGCTCTCCGCCGGCGGCCCGGTGCTGGCGGTGAGCGAGAATCGCTGGCTGCCCGTCCGCGGCCGCCGAATCCAGTGCCGCGTCCACCTGCCGGAGGGGCCCGGCCCGCATCCCGTGCTGCTCTACCTGCATGGCGGCGGCTGGGTCTGGAACAGCATCGACACCCATGACCGACTGATGCGCGAATACGCCGCCGCCGCGGGCTGCGCCGTCATCGGCCCCGACTACGCGCTGAGCCCCGAGGCCGTCTTCCCCCAGGCGCTCGAGGAATGCGAGGGCGTGCTGCGCTGGATCGCGGCGGAGGGCGCGGCCTGGGGGCTCGATCCGGCCCGCATCGTGGCCGGCGGCGACTCCGCCGGCGCCAACCTCGCCATGGGCCTCGCCCTCTCGCTCCGCGACGGCGGCGCCCCGGTTCCCCTCCGCGGCCTCCTGCTGAACTACGGCGTCTTCGACAGCCGCCTGGACCGCCCGAGCTACCGCGAATTCGCCACCGGCTACGGCCTGACCGAGGAGCGCATGCGCTTCTACTGGAACGCCTATGCCCCTCGCCCCGCCGACCGGCTGAACCCGCTCGCCGCCCCGCTCCGCGCCGGGCTCGCCGGCCTGCCGCCCTGCCTCCTGCACATCGCCGAGCTCGACGTCCTTGCCGACGAGAACCGCGCCATGGCCGAGGCGCTGCGCGCCGCCGGCGTGCCGCTCGAGACGCAGCCCTTCCCGGGCACCGTGCATGGCTTCCTCCGCGCCCTGGGCCATGTCGGCGCCGCCGGCCGCTCCGTCGCCGCGGCGGGCGCCTGGCTCAGGTCCCGCCTCGCGCCATGAAGCGCGCGCCGGCCCCGTAGCTGGCGAGCGCCGCCGGATCGGCGCAGGGCACCCTGCGGAAGCCCTGCCGTGCCCAGTACCTGCCGGTCCCGGCGATGGCGACCAGCGTCGCCGCCGGCCAGCGCGCCAGCAGCCGCGCTGCATGCCCCGCCCCGCGCGCCGCCGGTGCCAGGGCGATGTCATGCAGGTGCCAGGGGCCCTCAGGGACCGCCCCGAGCAGGGTATCGAGCGGCGGCGGCGCCAGCCCGGTCCAGGGATGCGCCAGCGCATAGCCCTGCCCCTCCCCCAGCACCCAGCACCCCTCCGGCGCGAGCGCCAGCCGCTCGGCGAAGACCGCCGGCGCCTCCGGATGATGCGGATGCACCGCCCCGGCGAGGGCCACCACCCCCGGCAGATCCGCCTCGGTCATCGGTCGCCAGTCCATGCCTGCCCGGATAGCGCACCGCCGCCCGCCATGCGAGGCTGCGTCGCATGATCCGTCCCGGCCCGCGCAACCTCATCACCGATGTCGATGGCATCCTCGTCGGCCAGGCCGAGGATTACCGCATCCGCACCGGCACCACCGTCATCTACCCGGAGGAACGCTGCCCCGCCGCCGCCGAGATCCGCGGCGGCGCGCCGGGCACGCTCAACATCCACTCCCTCGACCCGGCCAGCATCGGCAACACGGTCGATGCCATCGTGCTCTCCGGCGGCTCGATGTACGGCCTCGACGCGGCGGGCGCCGTAGTCGCAGCGCTCGGCCTCCGCGGCCGCGGCGCCGCCTTCGGCGGGACAAGGGTGCCCGTGGTCCCCGGCGCCATCCTCTTCGACCTGATGAATGGCGGCGACAAGGCCTGGGGCGAGACCCCGCCCTATGCCGCACTCGGCCGCGCGGCCCTGGAGGCGGTGGGCCCCGACTTCGCCCTCGGCAATGCCGGCGCCGGGCTCGGCGCCCGCTCCGGCCGGGTGAAGGGCGGCCTCGGCAGCGCCAGTAGCGCCACCGCGGATGGGCTGCAGATCGGGGCGCTGGCCGCCGTCAACAGCTTCGGCAGCGCGGTGATGCCTGGCGGCCGCCACTTCTGGTCCTGGCCGCACGAGATGGACAACGAGTTCGGCGGCCTCGGCCCACCAACGGCCGACTGGCGGCCGGACCCGGAGATGCCCCTCCCCCTCGGCTCCGCGGTGAACCCGATGGCGAACACCACCATCGCCGTCGTCGCCGTCAATGCCGCGCTCGACAAGGGCGAGCTCCAGCGCCTCGCCATCATGGCCGCCGACGGCCTCGCCCAGGCCATCCGCCCGATCCACACGCCCTTCGACGGCGACAGCGTCTTCGCCCTGGCGACCGGCCGGGTGCGCTGCACCGGCCCCGGCATGCTCGCCCGCCTCGGCCACCTCGCGGCCTCGACACTGGCCCGCGCCGTCGCCCGCGGCGTCTTCCACGCGGAGGCGCTCGGCGACCGGCCCGGCTGGCGGGATCTCAACGAGGCCGGAGCGCCACCCTGATCGCCGCGAGGCTGCCGCCCTGCCCGGCCTCGTCGACCCTGCGCGAGGCTTCCTCGTCCAGCTCGGCGCGCCCCGAAGCCGCGTTCCAGCGCAGGATGACCGGCACTGCGACCTGGGTGTTCGGCGAGCTCGCGGCATAGACCAGCGCAAAGCGCGGCACGCCCCGCGCGGTCGGCAGCTCGCCCGCCTCGCGGAGGCCGTTGCAGCTCACGGTGCCGGTCCAGTCGGTGCCGACGGTGACGATGGTCTCGGCCGGCCGGCCCGCCGCGCCGATCGCCAGGGCGCACCAGTGCCGCTGGTTGACGAAGCTCGGCGCGGCCGGCTGGAAGCGGACCGGAAGCAGCGACAGGGTGCGGCCGCGTTCAGGTGTCCAGCGCCGGGGCTGCCCGCTGGCGAAGCGGCCGGCCACTGGAAGGCTGCGCCGGGCCGCTGCCTCGAGCTCCGCCTGGCCGGCGGGCGCCGCCCCGGCATGGACCGGCGCTGCCGCGAGGCCAGCCAAAAGGAGGAGCGGCAGCCCCGGACCGGAAATCCCCTCGGGCAGGCGCATGGTCATGCCGCCCGGCCGGCGCCCGCCGAAGTCGCGCCCAGGCCCTCCGGGCCGCGTCATGCCCCGGCCAGGGCTCGCTTCGCTACCTCGACGAGGTAGCCGCTGGCCACCGGCAGGATGGCGTCGTTGAAGTCATAGGCCGGGTTGTGCAGCTCCCGCCCGCCCTCGGCCGAGCCGTTGCCGATCCAGACGAAGGCGCCCGGCACCTCCTTCAGGAAGAAGGAGAAATCCTCCCCCGTCATGGCCGGCGGCATGTCGCGGCGGACCTGCGTCAGCCTGCCCGCCGCCTCGGCGGCGAGGTCGCGCTCGGCCGGGTGGTTCACCGTCGGCTGGACGCCGACCTTGAACAGCACCTCCGCCTCCAGCCCGAAGGTCGCGGCGATGCCGGCGGCGATGCGCCGCATGGCGGCCTCGATCGCCTCGCCGGTCTCGGGCGTCAGCCAGCGCGCGGTACCCTTCAGCACGGCGCGGCCGGCCACCTGGTTCTGCGCCTCGCCCGCCTCGGCCACGGTCACGCTGACCACGGCCGCCTGCATCGGGTCGATGTTGCGGGCGACGATGGATTGCAAGGCGATGATGCAGTGCCCGGCGCCGATCATCGGGTCCCGCGTCAGGTGCGGCAGCGCGGCATGCCCGGCATGGCCGGCCAGCGCGATCTCGAAGCGCGCCCCGGCCGCCATCACCGGCCCCTCATGCACGGCGATGGTGCCCGCCTCCAGCCCCGGCCAGTTGTGCCAGCCGAAGATCCGCTCCATCGGGAAGCGCTGGAACAGCCCGTCGGCGATCATCGCCTGCGCCCCGCCGCCGCCCTCCTCGGCCGGCTGGAAGACGAGCCGGATCGTCCCCGTCCAGCTTCGGTCCTGCTGCAGCATCGCCGCCGCCCCGAGCAGGGCCGCGGTATGCCCGTCATGCCCGCAGGCATGCATCACGCCGGGCGTGGTGGAGCGGTAGGGCAGCGCCTCGTTCAGCTCCTGGATGGGCAGCGCGTCCATGTCGGCCCGCAGCCCGACCGAGCGGTTGGACCCGGCCTCCCCCCGCCGCAGCGTGCCCACCAGCCCGTGGCCGCCGATGCCCTCGGTCACCTCGACCCCCATCTCGCGCAACCGGGCGGCAACGAAGGCGGCCGTTTCCGCCTCGTGCAGGGTAAGGCCCGGATGGGCATGCAGGTGGCGGCGCCACCCGGCGAGCGTTTCCGCGAGGGTCTGGTCCATGCGGCAAGCCTAACCCCACCTATCTGCCGAGGGAACCCTGACCCCGAAAGTTGCTTACGCCCCCGTGTTATCCATGCTGCAACGCCTGCCGATCATTCTGGCCCTGCTGCTTGCCGCATGGCTCGCGCCCACGGCCCGGGCACAGGAGGCGGAGCCAGAGGTCCTTCCCTATGCGGTGGAGATCGCACCGACCGGCGATGCCGCGTTGGATGCCGCCCTCGCCGAGGTCTCCCAGCTCAAGGCCCTGCAGGACTCGGCGCCGACCAGCGCCGGCGGCGTGATCGGCCGCGCCCAGGGCGACCGGGAGCGGCTGCAGCAGGCCCTGCAATCCGAGGGCTACTGGGGCGGCACGACCAGCATCACCATCGCCGGCCTGCCGCTCGGCGACCCCGACCTCGCCGGCCGGCTCGACGGGCCGGCGGCGAAGCCGGTCCCCATCCGCATCGCCGTCGAGAAGGGCGAGCGCTACCGCATCCGCACCATCGGCATCCGGGCGACCGAGCCGCAGGGGCAGGCCGCCGTCGACGCCGCGGCCGCCAGACCCTTCGGCCTCGCCCCCGGCGACCCCGCCCGGGCCGAGCCGGTGCTGGCGGCCGAGCGCATCCTGCTCGACCGCATGCTCGAGGCCGGCCACCCGCTCGCCACCATGGCCGGGCGGGACGCAGTGGTGGACCATGGGACCAAGACGATGGAGATCGCCTGGCGCCTCGCCCCCGGCCCCGTCGCCCGCTTCGCCCCGCCCCAGGTCGAGGGCGCCGTCCGCGTCGATGCCGAATTCCTCCGCCGCCAGGCCGGCCGCATCACCGGCGAGACCTACAGCCCGGAGCGGCTGGAGCGGGCTCGGCGCGAGCTGATGGCGCTCGGCCCCTTCGGTTCCGTCCGCGCCCGCGCCGCCGAGCGACTCGATGCCGAGGGCCGCCTGCCCACCACCTTCACCGTCGCCGAGCGCGCCCGCCACGCCCTCGGCATCAACGCCGCCTACGAGACCAATTACGGCCCCTCCGTCCGGGTCTATTGGGAGCACCGCAACCTCTTCGGCGGGGCGGAGCGGCTGCGCGTCGAGGGCGAGCTGGCCCGCATCGGCGCCGGCGGGGCGCTCAGCCAGATGACCTACCGGACCGGCGTCACCTATACGAGCCCCGGCGTCTTCGGCCGCGACCTGACGCTGATCGCCAGCATCGGCGCGCTGCGCGAGCGGCTGGAAGCCTATGACCGCGACGCGATCACCGCCTCCCTCCTCTTCGAGCGCCGCTTCTCCGAGCGGCTGAGGGTGCGCGCCGGCCCGACCGTCGATCTCGGCTCCACCGGCCCGCCAGAGGGCAAGCTGAGCCCCTACCAGATCGTCGGCGTCCTCGCCGGCGGCCGCTATGACGGCACCGACAGCCTGCTCGACCCCTCCCAGGGCTACCGGCTGGAGGGCACCGTCAGCCCCTCCTACAGCATCCGCGACGCCCAGCCCTTCGCGCCGACCCGGCTGACCGCCAGCACCTATTGGGACGTCTTCGCCGACCGCCGCAGCATCCTTGCGGTGCGCGGCACCATCGGCTCGCTGCTCGGCGCGAACCGCGACGCGGTGCCGCGCCACATCCGCTTCTATGCCGGCGGCGGCGGCTCGGTCCGCGGCTTCGACTATCAGTCGATCGGCCCGCGTGACGAGCGCGGCCGCCCCACCGGTGGCGCCAGCCTGCTCGAGACCAGCGTGGAATGGCGGCAGAAGGTCTGGGGCGATATCGGCGCCGTCGCCTTCGTCGATGCCGGCACGGTCGGCACCGGCTCCGTCCCCGACACCTCCAACCTCCGGGTCGGCGCCGGCCTCGGCCTCCGTTACTACACGCCGATCGGGCCGATCCGCGCCGACGTGGCCGTGCCGGTGGTGCGGGAGCCGCGCTCCTCCGGCTACGGCCTCTATGTCGGCATCGGCCAGGCCTTCTGACCATGCGCTGGCTCACATGGCTCCTCGGCGCGCTGGCGCTGCTCATCCTCCTACCGGTGATTGCGGTGATCGGTGCCCTCGCCTGGGTGAATACCGAGGGCGGCAGCGCCTTTCTCGCCCGCCAAGCGGAGGGCTTCGTGCCCGGCCTCCGGATCGCGGGGCTGCGCGGCTCGCTGCCCGGCCATCTCGGCTTCGTCCGCCTCGCCTATGCCGATGCGGAGGGCGAATGGGTGGTGCTCGAGGATGGCCGCATCGATCTCGACCTTGAGGCGCTCCTCTCCCGCACCCTCCGCATCGAGCGCATCGAGGCGGCGCGCGTCGCCCTCGCCCGCCTCCCCGCCGGCGGCGAGGCGGCGCCGGCCGAACCGCAGCCGCCCTCCGACACAGTCCTGCCCCACCTCCCGCAGCTTCCCGTCGCGGTGCAGCTCGACAGCCTCGCCATCCGGCGGATCGAGCTGGCCGAACCCGTCCTCGGCGAGCCCGCCGCCTTCGCCCTCGAAGGCAAGGCCCGCCTCGCCGCCGGCGACCTCACGGCAAAGCTCGACCTCAGGCGCCTCGATGCCCCGCTGACGGCAGCGCTGGACCTTGCCCTCACCCCCGGCGCCGACCGCCTCGCCGCCCGGCTGACGCTGGACGAGGCCCCGGGCGGCCTCATAGCCGGCTTCATCCCGCCCCCCGAGGGCGGCTGGGGCGACGCACCCCTCCACCTCGCCCTGAACCTGGACGGCCCCGCCTCCGGCGCCGCCCTCGACCTGCAGGCCAGTCTCGGCCCGCAGGTGACGCTCGCCAGCACTGGCACCATCCGCGCGACGCCCGAGGGGGCCTACGGCGCCACCCTCCAGGGCGAGGCCCGCGCCGGCCCGCTGCTGCCCGAGAACATCCGCCCGCTCGCCATCCCCCTCGGCTTCAGCCTCGACGCCGACCTGCCGCCCGACCAGCGCCTCGCCCTCCGCAAGCTAGAGCTGACCCTCCCCGCCGGGCGTCTCGCCGCCACCGGCACCGCCGACCTGCGGAGCGAGGCCCTCGACCTCCGCCTCGACCTCGCCTTGGCCGAGAGCGCCCGCTTCAGCCCCCTTCTCCCCGCCGGCCTCGCCTGGCAGGGGCTCGCCGCCCGGGCGCATGTCACCGGCACCATGGCGAAGCCCGCCATTGCCCTGACCGCGACGCCCGACGCCCTGGCCACCGGCGTCGCCCAGGCCGACGCCGTGCTCGGCCCTGCCCCCCGCCTCGCCCTCAATGCCGCGCTCCCCGGCCCGGCCTTCGAGGCGACGCTCGACGCCGCCAACGGCCGTCTCACCGCGAAGGGCAATGTCGCCGAGCCCATCGCCGTCGACGCCACCCTCTCCCTCCCCCGGCTCGAGGTCCTCGGCGCCGGCTCCGAGGGCGCGCTGGAGGCGACCGTGCACGCCGCCGGCAAGCTCACCGACCCCGACCTCACCCTTTCCGCCCGCTCCGGCCGCATCGCCGCCGCCGGACGGGTGCTGGAAGGCCTAGCCCTCGACGCCCAGGTCGCCACCCCCGCCTCCGCCCCGCGCGGCACCGCCCAGCTTCGAGCCACGCTCGACGGCCTGCCCGTCGCCCTCGACTTCCGCGGCCGCCCGGATGGCCAGGCGGTGGAGATCGAAGCCGCCGAGGCCCGGCTCGGTCCCGCCCATCTCGCCGCCAATGGCCGGCTCGACCCCGGGGCCAAGCTCTTTGACGGCACGGCGCGGCTGGAGGCACCCGACCTCGCCCCGCTCGGCCGCCTGGCAGGACAGGCAGGCCTCGCCGGCCGCCTGACCCTCGATGCCAAGCTGGAGCCGCGCGACGGCGTCCAGGGCTTCGACCTGCGCCTCGATGCCCCGCGGCTGGCCTATGCCGGCCAGGAGGGCAGTCTCGCCGCCACCGTCAACGGCACCCAGGCCGCCCTCGACTGGACGCTCCGCGGCAAGGCGACCCAGGGCGAACTCTCCGGCCGCGGCCGCCTCGCCGCCGCCGAGGGCGCCTACCGCCTCGACCTCGCCGCCCTCCAGGCCGAGGCGCAGGGCGAGACGGTCCGCCTCGCCAATCCCGCCCGCATCACCTATGGCGCCGATGGCGGGATCGACATCGCCAAGCTGGCCCTCGCCATTGGCAATGGCGGCCGGATCCAGGCCGCCGGCCGTTGGGGGCCGGAGCGGGCCGATCTCGGCGTCACCATCGCGGCCCTGCCGCTGGTGCTCGCCGAGCGCTTCGCCCCGGACCTGAAGCCGCAGGGCATGATCACCGGCGAGGTCCGCGCCACCGGCCCGACGGCGAAGCCCGAGATCCGTGCCCGGCTGAACGGCACCGGCCTCGGCCTCGGCGCCGAATGGGCGCGCGGCCTGCCGCCGGTGACGCTGCGGGCCGAGGGCAGCATGACCGGCAACGCCGCCGAGGCCCGCGCCGAGATCGCCGCCGGCCCCGCCAGCACCGTCACCGCCACCGCCCGCCTGCCGCGCGGCTTCGACCCCAACTCCCCCCTCGCCGCCAGCCTCGACGGGTCGCTGAACCTCGCGCCCCTCGCCGGCCCCTTCCTCGCCGCCGGCGCCGACCGCGTCGCCGGCCGCCTCGCCCTCGCGCTCAAGGCCGAGGGCAGCCTCGGCACCCCCCGCCTCGGCGGCCGCGCCACCCTCTCCGGCGGCGACTACCGCAACCCGATCACCGGCGTCCGCCTTTCCGAGATCGGTGGGACCATCACCGGCGAGGGCACCCGCCTGGTCATCGAGCGGCTGGAGGGCAAGACGCTCGGAGGCGGCACCATCGGCATCCGCGGCAGCATCGATGTCGGCGCCCCCGGCCTGCCCGCCGACCTCGCCATCACCGCCCGCAATGCCCGCCCCGTCGCCTCCGACCTCGGCACGGCCACCATCGGCGCCGACATTACGGTGAAGGGCCCGATCACCGGCGGCGGCACCGTCGCCGGCGAGGTGCGGATCGAGCAGGCAGAACTCCGCGTGCCGGAGAAGCTGCCCGCCAACGTCCCGACCCTCGCCAATGTCCGCCAGCGCGGCCGCCTGCCGCCCGGCGTGCTGCCCCCCGAGCCGCCGCCCGCGGCCAAGGCCGGCCCGCCCGCCGCCGCCGCGCCGCCCCTCTCGCTGGCGGTGAAGGTCAGGGCGCGCCGCGTCTTCATCCGCGGGCGCGGGCTCGAGGTGGAAATGGGCGGCGCCCTCGATATCGGCGGCACGGTCGCCGCCCCGGTCCCCTCCGGCAACCTCAACCTGGTCCGCGGCACGCTCAACATCCTGACCCGGACGCTGACCTTCAAGCGCGGCACGATCGGCTTCAATGCCGGCACTTTCGTCCCGCAGCTCGACATGGCGGCGGAGGCGACGGCCAGCACGACGACCATCACCGTGACCGTCACCGGCCCGGCCAATGCGCCGCAGATCGCCTTTACCTCCACGCCCGAGCTGCCGCAGGACGAGGTGCTGGCGCGCCTGCTCTTCGGCCGCTCGACCAGCAGCCTCTCCCCGTTCGAGATCGCCCAGATCGCCGCCGCCGTCGCCCAGCTCACCGGGATCGGCGGCTCCGGCGGCGGTCCGCTCGACCGGGTCCGCACCGCCCTCGGCCTCGATCGCCTCGGCGTCAGCGGCGGCCAGGGCAATTCCACGAGCCCCACCGTGGAGGCCGGGCGCTACGTCGTCCCCGGCGTTTTCCTCGGGGTCCGCCAGGGGACAAATGGTGGCGGCACCGGCGTTGGCGTGCAGGTGGAGATCACGCCCCGGATCAAGATTGAGGGCCAGACGGCCACCGGCCCCGCCGGCGACCGCATCGGCCTGTCCTACGAGATGGAATACTAGACATCTTCCGCGCAGCCTCGTGACCGGCAGTCCTATGGCTGCTGATAATAAGGCTGCTTATATTCAGCGGCGTGACGATACCGCCGAATGACGACCTCTTGCTGCTGCTGACCGACGTGGCGCGGCTGGTCCGCACCATGGCGGACCGCGTCGCCCGAGCGCATGGCATGACCCGCGCCCAATGGGTGATCCTGGTCCGCCTTCGGCGCCATGACGGCCTGACCCAGCGCGAGCTGGCCGAGCTGCTGGAGGTCGAGCCCATCACCGTCGGCCGCCTGGTCGACCGCCTGGCCGCGCGCAACCTGATCGAGCGCCGCGCCGACCCGAATGACCGCCGCGTCTGGCGGCTGCACCTGCGGCCCGAGGCGGCGCCGGTGCTGGCCGAGATCGACGAGGCCAAGGCCACCTTCGATGCGACCACGACCCGCAACCTGCCCGAGGCGCAGCGCGCTGCCGTCCGCGACGCCCTGCTGCTGATGAAGTCCAACCTGCTGGCCGGCGAGACGGAAGCCGACTTCGCTGCCTGAGAGAGCATCCGATGCCCGAAGGTTCGATCCGCGTCGAGAAACCCGAGACCGAGGCCGCCTCCGCCCCGCCGAAGCGCCGCCGCCGCTGGCTGCGCCCGGTCCTGATGCTGGGCGGCGTGCTGGCCGTCGTCGCCGGCTCCGGCTTGTTCTGGCTGAATGGCGGCCGCTACGCCGGCACCGACGACGCCTATGTCCAGGCCGACCGGCTGATGCTGGCGACCGATGTCGCCGGCATCGTCCAGCGCATCGCCGTGCGTGAGGGCGACCGCGTGACGGAAGGCCAGCCCCTCGTCCAGCTCGACCCCGCTCCCTTCCAGCACGCCCTCGACCAGGCGCGCGCGCAGCTGCAGCAGACCGCGCTGAGCCTCGAGGCCATGCAGGCCGACTATCAGCGCCTGCTGCGCGACGCCGCGGCGCAGGAGGCGGCCGCCGCCCTCGCCCAGGCGACCTATGACCGCGCCGCGCAGATCGTGAACAGCGGCGCCGTCACCCGCTCCGCCTATGACCAGGCGCGCTACGGCCTGCAGCAGGCGCAGCAGCAGCTCGAATCGCTCCGCGCCCAGGCCCGGGTTCAGCTGGCGAAGCTCGGCGGCAAGGCGGACCAGCCGGTGGAGCAGCACCCCGACTACCTCGAGGCCGCGGCCAGGCTCGCCGAGGCGCAGCGCCAGCTCGACCACACCGTGCTGCGCGCGCCCTTTGCCGGCACCGTGACCCAGGTCTCGACCCTGCAGCCCGGCCAGTACCTCGCCGCCGCCTCGCCCGCCTTCGCCCTTGTCTCCTCCGACCGCGTCTGGGTGGATGCGCTGCCGAAGGAGACCGACCTCACCTATGTGAAGCCAGGCGACGCCGCGACGGTCACCATCGACACCTATCCTGGCCGCAGCTGGAAGGCGGTGGTGGAGAGCATCAGCCCCGCCTCCGGCTCCACCTTCAGCGTGCTGCCGGCGCAGAACGCCTCCGGCAACTGGGTGAAGGTGGTGCAGCGCATTCCGGTCCGCATTCGCGTCGAGCAGCCGGCGGACGCGCCGCCGCTGCGCTCGGGAATGAGCGCCGTCGTCTCCATTGACACCGGCCATGAGCGGCATCTCTCCGACATTTTCTAGTCTTCCACGACCCATGCTTCGGGCCAGCCCTTCCGCCGCCTGACGGCGGAAGGGCACCAGCGAGGGCAGGCATTCCCAATGAACGAGCAAGCGGTGCCGCATCGCGGCATCATCACCGTCTGCGCCATGGTGGCGACGCTGATGCAGGCGCTGGACGGCACCATCGCCAATGTCGCCCTGCCCTACATGCAGGGCGGGTTGGCGGCGACCTCCGACCAGATCACCTGGGTGCTGACCAGCTACATCACCGCCGCCGCCATCCTGACGGCGCCGGTCGGCTTCCTCGTTACGCGCTTCGGACGGCGGGCGGTCTTCCTTGCCTCGGTCGGCGGCTTCACCCTCGCCTCCGTCGCCTGCGGCGCGGCGCAGTCGCTCGAGCAGATGGTGATCTTCCGGCTGCTCCAGGGCGCCTTCGGCGCCGCGCTGGTGCCGCTCAGCCAGTCCACCATGCTCGACATCTACCCAGCAGAGCAGCGCGGCTCCGCCATGGCGATCTGGGGCATGGGCGTGATGGTTGGCCCGATCCTGGGCCCGACGCTCGGCGGCTACCTGACCGAGAACCTCAACTGGCGCTGGGTCTTCTACGTCAACTTGCCCTTCGGCATCCTGGCGCTGCTCGGCCTGATCTTCTTCCTACCCAAGGGCGAGGCGCAGTCCGGGCGGAGGTTCGACTGGTTCGGCTTCGGCGTGCTGGCGCTCGGCGTCGGCGCCTTACAGATCATGCTCGACCGGGGCGAGCTGCTGAACTGGTTCGGCTCGACCGAGATCATCGTGGAGGCGACCCTCGCCGGGCTCGGCCTCTACCTCTTCCTCGTCCACATGGCGACGGCGGACCGGCCCTTCATTCCGCCCCGCATCTTCGGGAACCGCAACTTCGCCGCCGGGCTCGGGATCATGTTCGCGGTCGGCGTCATCCTCTTCGCCACTTCGGCCCTGCTCGCGCCCTATCTCCAGACGCTCGGCAACTACCCGGTCTTCACCGCCGGCCTTGCGATGGCGCCACGGGGCCTCGGCACCATGGCGGCGATGTTCCTTGCCGGCCGGCTGGCCAGCCGCTTCGACCCGCGCAAGGTGATGGCGATGGGCGTGCTGATCCTCGCCTGGACGCTCTGGGAGATGACTGGCTGGACGCCCGACGTCTCGATGACGACGCTGGTCACGGCAACCGTGCTCCAGGGCGTGGGCCTCGGCTTCGTCTTCATCCCGCTGAACCTCGTCGCCTTCGCAACCCTCGACCCGGCGCTCCGGACGGATGGCACCTCGCTCATCAGCCTGCTGCGCAACCTCGGCAGCGCGATCGGCATCTCGGCCATGTCGGCCATGCTGACGCGGAACACCCAGGTCGTGCATGCGGACCTGGCGATGCATGTCTCGCCGCTGAACCGGGTCTTCGACATGCCGGCGATCCACCGGTGGTGGGACCCTTCCACCGTCCCCGGCGCCGCACTGTTGAACCAGGAGATCACGCGTCAGGCCAGCATCATCGCCTATGCCGACGACTACTGGCTGCTGATGATCCTGGCGCTGGCGATGCTCCTCCTGCTGCCGCTGATGAAGCGTCCGCCGCAGGCCGCCGCGCCCGACCCGGCGCATGCGGCGATGGAATGAACCCCGCGCAGGGGCGGCGGCCTACTCCGCCGCCGCCTCCAGCACCGCCTCCCAGGCTGGGTTGACCGGCGGGCAGCCGGCGCCGAGCCGCGCCCGCGCCGCGTGGTACTCCCGCCGCCAGCGCGCCACCACCTCGCCCGCCGGCTCGACCGCCTTCACCGCGCCGATCCCCTGCCCGGCGCCCCAGATGTCCTTCCAGCGCTTCTTCCGGTCGGAGCTGAAGTCCATCTTGCTTGGGTCGCTGCCCGGCAGGTTGTCCGGGTCGAGCCCCGCCCGCACCAGGCTCGGCTTCATGTAGTTGCCGTGCACGCCGGTGATGAGGTTGGTGTAGATGATGTCCTCCGCCCCGCATTTCAGCATCATCTGCTGGTACTCCGACTGCGCCCGCGCCTCGGTCGTGGCGATGAAGGCGCTGCCCGCATAGGCGAAGTCGGCGCCGAGCGCCTCCGCCGCCAGCACGCTCCGCCCATTGGCGATGGCGCCCGAGAGCGCGATCGGCCCGTCGAACCAGGCCCGCGTCTCCTGCAGGAAGCCGAAGGGCGAGAGCGTCCCCGCATGCCCACCCGCGCCGGCACAGACCAGCACCAGCCCATCCGCGCCCTTGTCGATGGCGCTATGGGCGAAGCGCTGGTTGATCACGTCGTGCAGGACGTAGCCGCCATAGGAATGGATCGCCTGGTTCACCTCTGGCCGCGCGCCGAGCGAGGTGATGATGAGCGGCACCTTGTGCTTCACGCAGATGGCGAGGTCATGTTCCAGCCGGTCGTTCGATTTGTGCACGATGAGGTTGATGGCAAAGGGCGCCGCCGGCCGGTCCGGATGCCGCGCATCATGCGCCGCGAGCCGTTCCTTGATCTCGACCACCCATTCCTCGAACTGCTCCGCCGGCCGCGCATTGAGCGAGGGCATGGCGCCGATGACGCCCGCCGTGCATTGCGCGACGACGAGGTCGGGGACGGAGATGATGAAGAGCGGCGAGCCGATGAGCGGCAGCGAGAGCCGGCCCTTCAGCGATTCGACGAGGGTCATGAGTCGGCTTTCCTTCAGCGCTTTTTCAAGACGCCGGCCATGATGGCCTGGGTTTCCTCGGTCTGCAGCCGCGCGCTCAGGATCTGCCGCTCGTCCTCCATCCGCTCGAGCAGGATCGCATGGTGCTGGCGCAGCAGCCGCCGCGTCAGCCGCATCGCCTCGGGCGGCTTCCGCGCCAGCACGGCCGCCGTCGCCTGCGCATTGGGCAGCAGCTCGGCGCGGTCCATCACGCGGTTGACGAAGCCCATCTCACGCGCCGCCTCGGCGCTGAAGAACTCGCCGAGAAGCATCAGCTCGGCCGCCTTCTGCCTCCCCACCATCCAGGGCACGATCATGGAGGAGCCAAGCTCCGGCACCAGGCCGAGATCGACGAAGGGCATGCGGAACCGCGCCTCCGGCGCCGCATAGACGATGTCGCAATGCATCAGCATGGTGCAGCCGATGCCGATGGCGAGGCCGGGCACCGCGGCGACGATCGGCTTCTCGTAATTGGCGAGGCCGTAATAGAAGCGCTTGCTCGGCGGCGGGGCGCACGGGTCCTCCGGCGCGCGGTTCTGGAACTCGCCGATATCGTTGCCGGCGCAGAAGGCCTCGCCCTCGCCGGTCAGCAGCAGGCAGCGCACCGCCGGGTCGGCGGCGCTGTCCTCGATGGCCGCGGCCAGGCCGGCATACATGGTGCGCGTCAGCGAATTCTTTTTCTCCTGCCGCGCGATCACCACGGTGCACACCCCGTCGGCGACCGACACCTTGATGTTCTCGGACATGCTCGTTCTCCTCCCGGCCATTGCAGGCGGCCCCATGCGCCGCGTCAAGCGCCACCTCCCCGCCGCGCCCCGGGCATGCGAGGCTTGCCGCAACGACCGGGAGGAAACAATGCCAAAGCATAGGATTGCTCGCCGCAGCCTGCTCGCCGCCGCGCTGGCGACGCCGGCCCTGGCCCAGGCCCGGCCGGTGACGCTCGTCGTCCCCTTCCCGCCCGGCGGCTCGACCGACCTGATGGGCCGGCTGCTGGCCGAGCGGATGGCGCCCCTTCTCGGCCAGCCCGTCCTGGTCGAGAACCGCCCCGGCGCCGCGACCGTGGTCGGCGCGGAGTATGTCGCCCGCGCCGCGCCGGACGGCGCCACCCTCCTCGTCAACTCCGGCACCACGCTGACGCTGAACCCGCTGCTGATGCGGAACCTCTCCTACCGAACGGAGGATTTCGCCCCCGTCTCCCTGCTCAGCATCCTGCCCTTCGCCTTCGTCCTGCAGAACCGCCTGCCGAAGACCATCCCGGAATTCGTGGCGCTGGCGAAGGCGCAGCCGGGGCGGCTGAACTACGGCACCAACGGCCCCTCCTCCTTCAACAACATCGCCGCCGTGCTCGTCTCCGAGCAGCTTGGCATCCGCATGCAGGACGTCACCTACCGGGGCGATGCGCAGCAGCTGAACGACTTCCTCGCCGGCACGCTCGATGTGCTGGTGGTCGGCGGCGCCTCGGCGATCGGGACGCACCGCAATGGCCAGGGCCGCATCATCGGCTGGACCGGCGACCGCCGCATGCCCGGCCTCCCCGACATCCCGACCTTCGCCGAGACGGCGCCGGAGGCGGTGGCACAGACCTATTTCGGCCTGGTCGCCCCCGCCCGCACCCCGCAGCCCGCCATCGCCCGCCTTGCCGCGGCCGCAGGCGAAGCGCTGAGGGAGCAGGGCTTCCGCGACCGCCTGCTGGCCGAGGGGCAATTCGCCATCGGCAGCGGGCCGGAGGACTGCGCTGCCTTCATGCGGCAGGAGGCCGCCCGCTGGGCCCCCGTCCTCCGCCGCATGAATCTCCAGATCGACTGAGGAGGCCGCGCATGCCGCTCGGACGCAGAACCCTCCTGACCCTGCCCCTCGCCACCCAAGCCGTGGCGCAGGAGGGGCCGGTCGGCATCATTGTGCCTTTCACCCCCGGCACCGGCCCCGACGTGCTGGCCCGGCTGGTCGCCCCCGTGCTGCAGGCGGCACTCGGCCAGCCCGCGATCGTCGACAACCGCCCCGGCGCCAGCGGCAATATCGGCACCCAGGCCGCCGCCCGCGCCGCACCAGACGGGCGGACGCTGCTGCTCCAGGCCAATACCTTCGTGATGAACCCGAGCCTCTTCCGCCAGGTCCCCTACGACCCGGTCGGCAGCTTCGCGCCCATCATCCGGCTGACCCTCGGCGAGCTGGTCCTCGCCGTGAACCCCGACATCCCCGCCCGCAGCGCCGCCGAATTCGCGGACCTCGCCCGCCGCCGCAGCCTGGATTACGCCAGCCCCGGCATCGGTACGCCGCAGCACCTGGCGATGGCGCTCTTCGCCGTCGAGACCGGCGCCGCGCTCAACCACATCCCCTATCGCGGCAGCGCGCCGGCGATCCAGGATCTGCTCGGCCGGCGCGTCGCGGCCATGGTGCTGCCGGTCCACACCGCCCTGCCGCTCGCCGCCGATGGCCGCATCCGCCTGCTGGCCCTCGGCAGCCCGCAGCGCAGCCCCGCCGCCCCCGCCGTGCCGACCATGGCCGAAAGCGGCTTCCCCGGCGCCGAGGTCGACCTCTGGTACGGGCTGCTCGGCCCCGCCGGCCTGCCCGCTCCCCTCATCGCCCGGCTGAACGGCGCTCTGAACGACTGGCTACGCCAGCCCGCGACAACCGAAGCGCTCGCGGCGCAGGGCATGGCCCCGGTCGGCGGCAGCCCGGCCGCCTTCGCCGAGGTCATCGCCCGCGACCTCGCCCGCTGGGCCGAGGTCATCCGCCGCGCCAACATCTCGGCGGACTAGAGCAAGCTCCGATCAGGTGGAATCATCTGATCGGAGCTATTTGCTCGATCAAACAACACGCTGGAGCGGGTTCCGTGAGCCCATGCGAACGGAAACCGCCCTAGCCATCGCGCCGCCGCAGCGCGAGCCGCCGCGGCGCATTGCCGGTGCAGGCCGCCGCGAACAGCTCCACCACCCGGGCCGGCCACAGCCCCACCCGCCGCACCGCGAGGTCCATGCAGAGGTACAGCACCTCGTTCTCGGCCGCGAGCCAGCCCTCCGTCGCATGGTACATCCGGTGTACCGCGATCAGCCGTTTGGCGTCATGGGCCAGCACCTCGCTCTCGCAGCGGAGCGGCATGCCCTCCCGCACCTCGCGCACGTAATTCACCCAGGTTTCCGCCGCGAAGGTGCCGAACCCCTCCGCATGCAGCGGCTTGCCGAGGCCGAGGCGCGGCCAGAGCTGGTCCGTCGCCATGTCGAAGACGGCCAGGTAGAAGGCCATGTTCATATGGCCGTAATGGTCGACCCAGTCCGGCCGCACCACCGCCAGCACCTGCCCCGCCGCCATGCCGCCTCCCGTACTGCCCAGCCATTCGGGCGGAGCCGGGGCGCCTTGTCCATCCCTGGAAATTGGGCGGGTCGGCATCCCACGGTTGTGATAGGATGAATCTGGATCAATCAGGACCGTTGCCGCGATCATGCCTGCCGCCCCGCTGCCTTCCGACGAAGCCGGCCGCCTCGCCGCATTGCGCTCCTATGCCGTGCTGGATACGGCCTGCGAGGCCGCCTTCGACGACATCGCCCGCCTGGCCGCCCGGCTCACCCGCCGGCCCATCGCCCTGGTCTCGCTGATCGATGCCGAGCGCCTCTGGGCCAAGGCCCGGCACGGGCTCGAGATCACCGAGGCGCCGCGCAACCTCGCCTTCTGCGCGCATGCCATCCTGCAGCCGGACCAGCCGCTGGTGGTCGACGACACCCGCGCCGACCCGCGCTTCGCCGACAACCCGCTGGTCCATGGCGATCCAGGCCTCCGCTCCTATACCGGCGTCCCGCTGGTGAATGCCGAGGGGTATGCCCTCGGCACCCTCTGCGTGCTCGACCACGCCCCGCGCCAGACCAGCGAGGAGGAGCTCGAGATTCTCTCCGGCCTCGCCCGCTCCGTCTCGACCGCGCTCGAGCTGCGGCGCGCGATGCGGCGCATGCACGACCTCGCCGTCACCGACGGGCTGACCGGCCTGCCCAACCGCTCCGCCATGATGACGGCGCTCGACGCGACCATCGCCGAGCGCCGCCCCTTCACGCTTCTCTTCATCGACCTCGATGGCTTCAAGGGGGTGAACGACCGGTTGGGCCATGCGGCCGGCGATGCCGTCCTGCGCGCCGTCAGCGAGGTGCTGCGCGCCACCACGCGTGCGACGGACAGCCTGGCCCGGCTCGGCGGCGACGAGTTCTGCGTCCTGCTCGGCGAGACCGCGGGCGCCGCCCATCTGGCGGAGCGAATCCGCCTGGCGCTGACCGAGCGCATGGTGCGCGAGGGCTGGCCGGTCACCGCCTCGATCGGCTCGGTCGGCTTCGGGACCATGCCGGCCTCGGCCGAGGCGGCGCTCGCCGCGGCGGACGCCATGATGTACGCCGCCAAGACCGGCGGCAAGGATCAGGTCCGCAGCGCGGCCTACGAACACGCCGGATAGGCGAGCCAGCCGAGCACCGTCCCGTCCGACGCCGCGATCCGCCGCGCATCGACGCAGCGCCGCTCGAGGAAATAGGCGGTGGCCGCCGGATCCGGCGGCGGCGCATCGGCCTGTGTCAGCCGCATCGCCACCCGCCCCTGCTCGCCGACCAGGCAGCGCTCCGTCACCCGCCCGCGCCGCACCCGCACCGCCAGCCGCCCGTTCGGCGCCGGCCCGACATCGTCGACGAAGGCCGCGGGGTCGCCGTCGAGGCAGGCCCTGAGCGCCGGCGCCAGCGATCCGAGCCGCGCCTCCCAGCCCGGCTCCGCCGCCGCCGGCCCGGCCGCCAGCAGCAGCGCCAGGGCGAGGCGCCGCGCCCTCAGTGGATCTCGTCCGACCGCGACAGCGCGTCCTTCAGCTGATGGATGTCGAAATCGTCCCGCTTCGCCATCTCGAGGATCACCGCCTCGCGCCGGGCACAGAGGTCGATCGCCGCCGGCAGCTGCCGCACCGCCTCGGCCGGGATGACGACGGCGCCGTGCCGGTCGGCATGGACCACGTCGTCATGCATGCAGGGCATGCCGTGGACGATCACGTCCCGCCCGAAATCGACCATGTGCACATGCGCATGGCTCGGGTTGACCATGCCGCCGATGATCTGGAAGCCCGACGCCAGCATGTCGATGTCGCGGAAGGAGCCGCTGGTGACGCAGCCCTGGCAGCCGAGGCCCTTGTGGATGGCGCTGTTCACCTCGCCCCAGAAGGCGCCGATGCCGGGCGTCTCGTCCAGGTCCTCGATGACGACGATGGTCGGCAGGTCGGCATCGGCGACATATTCGTACCAGCCGATGCGCGCCTCGCGGTCCTGCTCCCGGGTGCGGCCGGAGGGGGCGGCGGCGCGGATCTGCCCAGTGCGCGCCAGGCCGCAGAGCGGCGGCAGCGACGGGTCGGCGACGGTGAAGGGCTGCAGCGTGAAGCCGCGGCCTCGCCGGGCCGGGACGACGAGCTCCAGCGCGTTGCAGATGGTCGGCGTATCCCAGCGCCGCAGCAGATCGAGATCGGCGCGGGTAAAGGGGCGTTCGGTCATGGCGTTGGTCCTCCCGGAGGGGCTCAGCTTCGGGGAGGGCGCGCCGCGGGTCAAATGCCCGATCGGCGCTCGCCAGGTCCGCCGCCATCTTCCTCACGTCGTCGCGAAAGTTGCGCCGCCCCGGACGGATCGCGCTATTCCACCGGAAGTAGCAGCCCTGTATGATAGCGGAACGGGGCGTAGGGGGGGGCATGTCAGGTTCGCCGGAGATCAGCCAGTCGGGCAGGCTCCTCGGGATTACCTCGCCGCTCGGTCCCGACGTGCTGGTCCTGCGCCATCTCAGCGTCACCGAGGCGATCGGCCGGCCCTTCGTCATCGAGGCGGAGGTGCTGTCGGCCAGGAGCGACCTCGCGCCGAAGGACCTGCTCGGCAAGTCGGTCACCTGCACCGTCGACCTTGCCGACCAGCCGAAGCGGCACTTCAACGGCATGGTGCGCGCCTTCGCCAAGGTCGCCGGGCGGGAGCGCGACCTCACCGCCTACCGCTTGGAGGCCGTGCCGCTGCTCTGGAACATGACCCGTACGGCCGATTGCCGCATTTTCCAGGAGCAGTCGGTGCAGGCCATCCTGCAGACGCTGTTCGGCGAGGCGAGCGTCGCCCCTGTGCGCTTCGGCACCCTGCCCTCCACCCCGCGGCCCTATTGCGTGCAGTTCCACGAAGCCGATTTCGACTTCGCCAGCCGGCTCATGGACGAGATCGGCGCCGGCTACTTCTTCCAGCACGGCGCGAACGACCACACCCTGACGGTGACCGGCGCCAATGCCGACTTCCCGCAGGTGCCGGGCGAGCCGCTGGTGGTGCGGGCCGCGGCCAACGACCTCAACGCGGTCACCGAATGGCGCGTCTCCGGCACGCTGCAGCCGGGCAAGCATGTCGGCCACGACTTCGACATGCTGAAGCCCTCGACCCTGCTGCAGGCAACCACCCAGACCCGGCTCAGCACGCCCAATGCCAGCACCTGGGAGGTCTATCGCTGGGGCGCCGGCCAGGCCGCGCAGCCCGATGGAGACCCGTCGACCATCGGCATGGAGCAGCACGAGGCGCAGGCCGATTCGGCCGAGGGCCATACCGAGATGGCGACCCTCTTCGCCGGCGGGAAGATCAAGGTGCAGGAGGGCCTGGGCGGCTCCGCGCTCCCCTGGCTGATCACCGCCATCCGCCACGAGGCGATGGACGAGACCCAGCTCGTCGGCGACGGCCAGACGCATTACGCCAACAGCTTCGTCGCCATCCCGGCCGACCGCACCTGGCGCAACGCGGCGCCCCGCCGCCGCCCGGCGATGCCCGCGCTGCAGAGCGCCATCGTCACCGGCCCCTCCGGCGAGGAGATCCATTGCGACCAGCACGGGCGGGTGAAGATCCAGTTCCTCTGGGACCGCTACGGCAAGAAGGACCAGAACACCACCTGCTACGTGCGCGTCTCGCAGCCCTGGGCGGGCAAGTGGGGCGGCACCTGGTTCCTGCCGCGGATCGGCGACGAGGTGCTGGTCGGCTTCCTCGACGGCGATCCGGACAAGCCCGTGGTGCTCGGCAGCATCCACAACCAGGAAGCGCCGCCGCCCTATGCCCTGCCCTCGCTGAACACGCAGAGCGGCATCACCACCCGCTCCTCCAAGGGCGGCAGCAAGGACAACGCCAACCTGCTGCGCTTCGAGGACAAGAAGGGCTCGGAGGAGGTCTACATCCAGGCCGAGTTCGACATGAACGTCCTGGTGAAGCACGACCTCAGCACCACCGTCCGCGACGGCGACGAGACGCGGCTGGTCAAGGCCGGCAAGCGCACCACCACGATCGAGAGCGACGAGACGCTGACGGTCAACACCGGCAACCGCGAGACCACGATCAAGACCGGCAACGACACCTACACCCTCAGCACCGGCAACCTGTCGCAGACGCTGAAGATGGGGAATAACGACCTGAAGCTCTCCATGGGCAACATGAGCACCGTGCTCGACCTGGGGAACTACACGGTGACCACCAGCCTCGGCGCCGTCACCATCGAGGCGATGCAGGGCATCACGCTGAAGGTCGGCATGTCCGAGCTGAAGCTCGACCAGATGGGCATCTCCCTTAACGGGATGATGCTGAAGCTCGACGGCACGATGCAGCTCAGCATGCAGGGCCTGATGACCTCGGTAAAGGGCACCGCCATGCTGCAGGCCGGCGGCGGCATCGTGATGATCGGATGAGCGGCATGAGCGCGACACGCACCGCCTCCAAGCTCCTGGTGGCCCTGGCCCCGCTGCTCCCTCGGCTCGAGCTCGATGCCGCGGGCGGCGCGCTGCTCGCTGGCCTTGCCGATGCCGAGGCGGCCCTCGCCAGGCTCGAGGGCGCCGGCCGCATGACGGAGGCGCTTCGCCTCCTCGCCCATGCCCTGCCGAAGCGCGAGGCCGTGTGGTGGGCCTGCATGTGCGCCCGCGCCGTGCCCGACCCGGCGGCGCGGCCCGAGGACGTGCAGGCGCTGGAGGCCGCCGAGGCCTGGGTCCGCCGGCCCGACGAGGCCGCCCGCCGCGCCGCCATGGCCGCGGCCGAACGCGCCGCCTTCCGCAGCACGGAGGCCTGGGCCGCGGTCGGCGCCTTCTGGTCCGGCGGCAGCATGTCGCCCGAGGGCCAGCCCGTGGTGCCACCCGCCGAGCACCTCACCGGCGTCGCCATCGCCGGCGCCGTGGTGCTCGCTGCCGTCCGCACCGCGCCGGAGAAGGCCGCGGCGCGCTACCCCCGCTTCATCGCCAGCGCGCGCGACATCGGCACCGGCGGCGCCGGCCGCATTGCGCCGGAAGGGGCCGGCTGATGCCCCCCGCCGCCCGCATCACCGACATGCATGTCTGCCCGATGTTCACCGGCCCCGTCCCGCATGTCGGCGGGCCGATCCTGCCCCCTGGCGGGATGACGGTGCTGATCGGCGGCCTGCCCGCCGCCCGCGTCGGCGACATGTGCGTCTGCGTCGGCCCGCCGGACGTCATCGTCATGGGATCCGTCAAGGTGCTGATCAAGGGCCAGCCTGCCGCCTACATGGGCAGCCTGACGGCCCATGGCGGCTCGGTGGTCATCGGCTATCCCACCGTTATCGTGAGCTGACATGGAGCTGACCCTCAACGTCCTGCGCTGCCCGGAGGCCGCGGTGCCGGAGAGCCGGCGCTCCTCGGGCGGCGACCTCACCATCGGGCGCGGCCTCGAATGCGAGTGGCAGCTGCAGGACCCCGAGCGCGTGCTGTCGAAGCGGCATTGCGTGCTCGAATTCCGCGGCGGCTTCTGGCAGGTGCGCGATCTTTCGACCAACGGCACCTTCCTCAACCACGCGGCGGCGCCGATCGGCCGCGACCTCGTCGCCTCCCTCTCCGATGGCGACCGGCTGCGTCTCGGCAGCTACGAGATCGAGGTGCGGATTAGCGCGGCCGCGGCGCAGCAGGGCTTCGGCGGCGCGCCGGGCTGGGGCGCCTCATCCCTCCCCGGCACCGGCCGCGCCGTGCCCGACCCCTTCGCCGATCCCTTCGCCCCGGCGCCGGCGCTCGATGCCTCGCCCGGCTTCGCCACCCCGCCCCTGCCGAGCGGCGGCGTCGCCCTGCCGGCGGATTTCGACGCCTTCATCGACGATGCGCCGATGCCGGACCACCGGCCGGCGGCCTCGGATGCCTTCACCCCGCCCCGCGCGGTAGTGCCCGCCGCGGCGCCGCTGCCGGATGACTGGGACCTCGACTTCGACCTCTCGCCGCCGGGTGCGGCCCCGATCCGGCCGGCGCCAGCCACCGCGCCGGCCCCGGCCGCGCGGCCCGTGCCGCCGATCCCGGTCGCGGCCGCCGTCGCACCGCTGCCCGTCGCCGAGGCCGTGCTGCCGTCGCCCGTCGCGCCAGCCCCGGCCGCGGCGCCCGCCTGGAACCCGCCGCAGCCGGCGCCGGTGCCGGCCGCGCCGGATCCGTCCGACCCCTTCGCCGAGGAGGGCGTGCCAAGCATCGCCATCCCAGCACCGGCCGCCCTTGCAACGCCGGCTCCCATCGCCCAGCCGGTTGCGGCATCAGTGCCACCTCCCACTGCGCCGCTCGCGCCGGACGCCGCCCTCGCCCTGTTGCTGCGAGGCGCCGGCCTGCCGCCGACCGCGCTCGCGGGTGCCGACCCGGCCGCCGCGCTCACCGCCGCCGGCGCCAGCCTCCGCGCCGCCGTGGCCGGGCTGCGTGCCCTGCTCATCGCCCGGGCCGATGTGAAGCGGGAGTTCCGCATCGAGCAGACCATGCTCCGGGCCGCCGGCAACAACCCGCTGAAATTCGCCGCGACCGACGACGCCGCGCTCGCCGCGCTGCTCGGCCCCAAGCCGCAGGTGAAGGCCGTCGAGGAGACGGTCGCCGACCTCAACGCGCATCAGGTGGCCTCGCTCGCCGCGACCCAGGCCGCGGCCCGCGCCCTGCTCGACAAGCTGGCGCCGGCCGGGCTCGAGGCGGCGGACAAGGGCGGCGGCTTCCTCGGGGCGAAGGAGAAGCGGCTGTGGGATGCCTACAAGGCACTGCACGGCCAGCTCATCGACCAGTTCGAGGATGATTTCGACAGCGCCTTCGGCAAGGCCTTCGCGCGGGCCTATGAGGAAGCGTCGCGCAAGGATGGCGGGCGGTAGCCGGCGCCGCCGGGGGGAGTTCGGGGAATGAGCTGGTACGACAAGGTGGTCTGGCAGGAGGGGATGTTCCTCCGCGCCCAGCACTTCCAGCAGCAGGACCGCTACCTGGAGCACCTGCTCCAGGCGCGCACCGCGCCGCTGCGCCCGCATCCCTGGGGCGTGACGGAGCTCTCCCTCGACCGCGACCTGCTGGGCGCGGGCAAATTCGCCCTCGCCAATGCCGCGGGCGTGCTGGAGGACGGCACGCCCTTCGCCATCCCGGGCCAGGCCGACCAGCCCCTGCCGCTCGACCTGCCCGAGGGCACGCGCAACGCAGTTGTCTATCTCGCCGCGCCGATCCGCCAGCCCGGCAGTCCCGAGGTCGCCTTCACCGAGGGGCCAGAGAGCGGCGGCGCCCGCTACGCGCTGCGCAGCTTCGAGGCCTTCGACACCCATTCCGACAGCACCCTCCCCGCCGAGCTGCAGGTCGGCCGCCCGCGGCTGCGCTTCATGCTGGAGACGGAGGAGCGCGCCGGCTTCACCGGCATCGGCATCGCCCGGATCGTCGAGGTCCAGGCCGACCGCCGCGTCGTCGTCGATGAGCGCTACATTCCGACCTGCCTCCGCATCTCCGCCGCCGCGCCGCTCGCCAACCTGATCGCCGAGCTGGTCGGTATGATCGGCCAGCGCGCCGAGGCGCTGGCCGGGCGCCTCGCCCAGCCCGGCTCGCGCGGCGTCGCCGATGTCAGCCAGTTCCTGCTGCTGCAGGCGCTGAACCGCTGGCAGCCGCTGCTCGCCCACTGGGCCGATGCCGGCAACGTCCATCCGGAGGCTCTCTACAGCGGCCTGGTCCAGCTCGCCGGCGAGCTCGCCACCTTCACCGACCCGAACCGCCGCGCCGCCTCCTATCCTGGCTACCGGCACGAGGACCTGCAGCGCAGCTTCGCCCCCGTCATCGCCGACCTGCGCCGCGCCCTATCTGCCGATATCGACCAGAATGCCGTCTCCATCCCGCTGCGCGATGCGCGGCACGGCGTGCGCATCGGCCCGATCACCGACCGCAACTGGCTGCGCGCCGGCTCCTTCGTGCTCTCGGTGCAGGCCGACATGCCCTCCGAGCACCTCCGCCGCCTCTTCCCGAACCAGGTGAAGATCGGCGCGGTGGAGCATATCCGCGAGCTGGTGAACGTGGCGCTGCCCGGCATCGCCGTGCGGCCCCTGCCCGTCGCGCCGCGGCAGATCCCCTTCCATGCCGGCGCCACCTATTTCGAGCTGGATCGCGGCAGCCCGCACTGGCAGCAGATGCAGACCTCGGGCGGCTTCGCCATCCACGTCGCCGGTGAATTCCCCAATCTTCGCATGGAGCTCTGGGCGATCCTCGCATGAGCGACAATCCCTTCTCCGAGCCCGACGACAGCGACCGCACGGTGGTGCGCGGCCCGGCCCGCGCCACCACGCCGATGCCGGCCGCCGCCCCGGCCACCCCACCGCCCCCGGCCTTCGGCGCCCCACCGCCATCCGCGCCCATGCCGGATTTCGGGCCGACACCCCGCATGGCGGGCGAGGCGGAGACGCTGCCGAAGATCGGCCTCGGCCCGCTCTCCGCCGCTGCCGCGCCGCTGCTCGACCTGCTTTCGCGCTTGGTCGCCAGCGTCCATGTCCCGAACCCGGAGGAGCTGCGCCAGCGCGCCATCCGCGCCATGCGCGGCTTCGAGGCGGAGGCCCGCGCCGCCGAGATCAACTCGGACGAGATCCGCGCCGCGCATTACGGCCTCTGCGCCGCCATCGACGACGTCGCCATGGCGACGCCCTGGGGCCAGCAGAGCGGCTGGGGCGCCCATTCCCTCGTCTCCACCTTCCATCAGGAGGTGAAGGCGGGCGACCGCTTCTTCGACATGCTCGCCGGCATGCAGAAGGACCCGGGCCGATACCGCCAGGCGCTCGAGGTCTCCTATCTCTGCCTCGCGCTTGGCCTACAAGGGCGCTACCGCCTCTCGCAGCGCGGCACGGCGGAGCTCGACCGGATCAGGGAGGGCCTCTACCAGCTCCTCGTCCAACTCCGCGGTCCCTATGAACGGGAGCTCTCACCACACTGGCGCGGCGTCGATGCCCCGCACCGCCGCACCAGCCGTAGCGTGCCGAGCTGGGTCGCCGCGGTGATGACCGTCGCCGTGCTCGGCATCGCCTATGCCGGCCTCGCCAGCAGCCTCGGCGGGAAGTCGGAGGATCTCTTCGCCCGCCTCGCCGCCCTCCCGCCCGGCGCCTTGCCGACCATCCAGCGCGCCGCCCCGCCCGTGCCGCCCGCCCCGCCGCCGCCTGCGGCCACGCCGGCACGGCCCGACCTGCCCGCGCGCCTCCGCCAATTCCTCGCCCCCGAGATCCAGCAGGGCCTCGTCACCGTGCTCTCCGACCCCAACCGCGTCATCGTCCGCATCCGCAACCGCGGCATGTTCGCCTCCGGCAGCGCCGCGCTCGACCCGCGCTTCCTGCCGCTGATGAACCGCATCGGCGAGGCGCTGCGCGAGGAGCCGGGCTCGGTGCAGATCCTCGGCCATAGCGACAACCAGCCGATCAAGACCGCCCGCTTCCCTTCCAACTACCACCTCTCCGCGGCCCGGGCGCAGGCGGCGCTCGACGTCATCGCCACAGCCACGGGTGGCGACCGCAGCCGCTTCAGCTCCGAAGGCAGAGGCGAGAGCGAGCCGGTCGCCGCCAACGCCACGGCCGAGGGCCGCGAGGAGAACCGCCGCATCGAGGTCGTGGTGACCTTTGGGAGCGCCCGCTGATGGACGCGCTGCTCTCCGTCCTCGGCTCCGTCCCGGCGCTGGCCGGGCTGGTCGCGGCGCTGGCCATGGCCGCGCTCTTCTGGGTGTACGGCCCGCTGATCGGCGCCGGCGAGTTCTACCCCTTCGAGTCCTTCCTTCCCCGGCTCGCCCTCGCCGCGCTGCCGGTCATTGTCTTCCTCGTCACCGTCGCCATCATCGGCCTGCGCCGGGCGAAGCGCGACAAGGCGCTCGTCGCCGAGGCCGCCGCACCCGACCCCTCCGCTCAGGCCAGCGCCGAGGAGGAGGCCGCGCTCCGCGAGAAGCTGACCGCGGCCCTCGCCGCCCTCAAGCAGGCGACCGGCGGCAAGGGCGGCTACCTCTACGACCTCCCTTGGTATGTCTTCATCGGCCCGCCCGGCAGCGGCAAGACCACGGCGATCGCACAGTCGGGCCTCGAATTCCCGCTCGCAGAGGGCCGCGTCGCCGGCGTCGGCGGCACCCGCAACTGCGACTGGTGGCTGACCGACCGCGCCGTCCTCATCGACACCGCGGGCCGCTATACCACGCAGGACAGCGACGCCGCGGCCGACAAGGCCGGGTGGGACCGCTTCCTCGCCATGCTCCGCCGCAACCGCCCGCGCCAGCCGCTGAACGGCGTGCTGGTTTGCTTCGGCGTCGACATGCTGAGCAAGCTCGACGCGCAAGGGCGGCAAGACCATGCCCGCGCCGTCCGCAAGCGCATCAAGGAGCTCGAGGAGAAGCTAGGCCAGCGCCTGCCCGTCTACCTGTTCGTCAGCAAGGCGGACCTGCTCTCCGGCTTCACCGAATTCTTCGACGACCTCGACAAGGAGACCCGCGCCCAGGTCTGGGGCATGACCTTCCCGCTGGAGAGCGGCCCGGAAGGCAGCTCCGGCAAATTCGCTGGTGAGTTCGCCGCGCTGATGACCCGCCTCCAGGCCCGCCTGCTGGAGCGCCTCCAGGCCGAGCGCGGCCCCTCCCAGCGCGCCGCCATCATGGCCTTCCCCGGCCAGGTGGCCTCGCTGGCCGAGCCGGTCGGCGGCTTCGTCCAGGCGGCCTTCGGCGGCACAAGGCTCGACCCGGCGCCGATGCTGCGCGGCGTCTACTTCGCCTCCGGCACCCAGGAAGGCACGCCGATCGACCGCCTCACCGGCGCCCTCAGCCGCGCCTTCGGCCTCGACCCGCGCCGCCCCGTCGGCGTGCTCGGCCAGCGCGGCCGCAGCTTCTTCCTCGGCCGGCTGCTGCGCGAGGTGGTGTTCAACGAGGCCCGCCTCGCCGCCCGCGACCGCGGAGCGGAACGCCGCCGCCGCATGGTGGCGATCGCCGCCTGGTCCCTCGCCGCGGTCGTGACGCTTGGCGGCCTCGGCTGGTCCTACAGCGCCTATACCGCCGAGCAACGCCGCGCCGCCGCCCTCGAGGAGGCGCTGGCCAAGGCCGAGGGCGCCGGTCGCACCGTCCGCTTCGACCCGGTGCTGGATGCCAACCTCGCCGCCGTCCTGCCCTATCTCGACGCCGCGAAACCCCTGCCGGCGGCCGCCCGCACCCCCGGCGGCGGCCTCGGCCTGTCGCAGGAGGCGGAGCTGGCGACGGGCGCCGAGGCCGCCTATCGCCGCACGCTCGACCGGGTGATGCTGCCCCGCCTGCTCGCCGGGCTGGAGGCGCAGATCCGCGCCAATTTCCAGCGCCCCGACTTTCTCTACGAGGCGACGCGCGTCTACCTGATGCTCGGCCGCCAGGGCCCGCTCGACAAGCCGCTGGTCCGCGAATGGCTGCTGGCCGACTGGCTCCGCAGCTTCCCCGGCGCCACCGGCGCGCCGCAGCGCGACACGCTCCTCGGTCATCTCGACGCCCTGCTGGCGATGGACTTCTCCGGCTATCCGCTCGACGGCGCGCTGGTCGACGGCGCCCGCCGCGTCTTCTCCCGCCTGCCGATGGCCGAGCGCGTCTATTCCCGCCTCCGCCCCCTCGGCCAGCAGCTCCGCCCCTGGACGCCCGCCGAGGCGGTCGGCCCCGCCGGCCAGCGCTTCTTCACCCGCGCCTCCGGCCGCCCGCTGACCGAGGGCGTCCCCGGCCTCTACACCGTGGACGGGCTCTACAAGGGCCTGATGCCCGCCCTTGGCGACGCCGTCCGCGCCGCCGCCGGCGAAGCCTGGGTGCTCGGCCCCGAGGCCCGGGCCTCCGGCGCCGAGGACCCGGCCCGGCTCGAAGCCGCCATCCTCGCCCTCTATGCCGAGGACTATGCCCGCGCCTGGCAGGCGATGCTCGACGACCTCGTCCTCCCCCCCTTCCGCAACCTCACCGACGCCGCCGAGGGGCTGAACGTCCTCGGCGCGCCCACCTCCCCCATCCGCGACCTGCTCCGCGCCGCCGCCCGCCAGCTCTCCCCGGGCACCCCGCCGGAGGGCTGGGCCGCCCCCGGCCGCGGCGCCGAGGCCCAGCGTGTCCAGGCCGCCCAGGGCCAGGCTGCGGCCCCCACCGGCGCCGAGCCCGTCGCCCAGGTGGTGGAGACCCGCTTCCAGGCGCTCCGCACCGCCGCCGGCCAGCCGCTCGACGGCGTGCTGGCCATCGTCAACGAGCTCTATGTGCAGGTCGCCCGCCTCGCCTCCTCCCCGCCAGGGACGGTGGTGCCGGCGCCGACCGCGGGCCTCGACCCCGGCCAGCGCCTGCTCGCCGAGGCGGCCCGCCAGCCCCAACCGCTGGCCCGCTGGCTCACCGCCCTCGGCCAGTCGACCGCGACCCAGCGCAGCGGCGGCGCCAAGGCCGCCATCGCCGCCGCCGGCGGCCAGGCGCTCGGCCCGGTCTGCCGCGCGCTCGCCGACCCGCGCGGCATCCCCTTCCCCTTCCGCCGCGATTCGGCGCAGGACATGCCGGTCGACGACTTCGCCCGGCTCTTCAGCCCGGGCGGAGCGCTGGACCAGTTCTTCGCCCAGTGGATCCGCCCCTATGTCGACACCACCCAGCGCCCCTGGCGGCTGGTGGCGACGGCGGGCCTCGCCCCGCCGGTGACCCAGGCCGACGTGCTGCAATTCGAGCGCGCCCAGGCCATCCGCGACGCCTTCTTCCCCGGCGGCGCGATGATGGGCGGGCTCCGCTTCGAGCTGGTCCCGCAGGGCCTCGACCCGAATGCCCAAGGAGCGATCCTGGAAGTCGACGGCACCCGCTACGAAATGCCGCGCGGCGGCTCCGGCCGGCCCATCCCCCTCGGCTGGCCGAGCCGCGGCAACCTGACCCTCAATTTCGAGCCGGCCTCCTCGGCCGGGCCGCTCGGCTTCGACAGCGGCTGGTCGGCCTTCAAGCTCGTCACCGGCCGTCAGGCGGCGCTCCAGGCGACCGGCCAGGCCGATCGGCTGCGGGCCACGGTGACGCAGGGCGACCGCTCGGTCGTCTTCGAGCTGCGGACCGGCAGCACGATCCACCCCTTCGGCCTGCGCGAGCTGCAGGAATTCCGATGCCCGCAACTCGCGCCGTGACGGGCCTCCATGGCAAGCTCCCGGCGCATGGGGATTTCGTGCGCCGCGCGCTGCCGCCCAGTTTCTGCGAGCCCTGGGATGCCTGGCTGCAAGCCGGCATGACCGCCGCGCGCGACAGCCTCGGCGACGGCTTCGATGCCGCCTGGGCCGCGGCCCCCGCCTGGCGCTTCGCGCTCCCTCCCGGCGCCTGCGGGCCGGATGCGGTCGCCGGCCTCATGGCCCCCTCGATGGACGGCGTCGGCCGCCGCTTCCCGCTGACGCTGGCCGCCACCGCCCCTGGCAATCCGCTCTGGCCCGCCCCCTGGTTCGCCGCGCTGGAGGGCACCCTCCGCCATGCCCAGGCCGAGGCGCTGACCGCCGACGCCCTGGCCGCCCTCCTGCCCGAGCCGGGCGGGGCCGACGCCGCCGAGGCGCCCGAGCCGGGCTGGTGGACTGCGGGGGAGCCCGGCCTGGTCTGGCCGCTCCCTGCCCTACCGGAGCCCTTCGAATTCGTCCTGTTGCTGGATGCCCAGCCATGAGCGCCTCGATCGAGCCCGGCCTCGTCTCCGACTCCGCGACCCATCCGGGCGCCGTGCGCAAGCGGAACGAGGACAGCCTGGTCCACCGCCCCGATCTCGGCCTCTGGGCGGTCGCCGACGGCGCCGGCGGCCATGGCGCGGGCGATGTGGCGAGCCAGGCCGTCGCCGCCGCGCTCGACGCCATCCCCCCCGGCCTTTCCGCCGCCGAGATCCTCGCCCAGGCCCGCCTTCGCCTCGCCGGCGTGCATGCCGAGCTCCAGGCCCAGGCCGCGGCGCTGGGCGAGGGGCGCATCATCGCCACCACCGTCGTGCTGCTGCTCGCCCGCCATGGCCACTTCGCCTGCCTCTGGGCCGGCGACAGCCGCGCCTACCTCATGCGCGACGGCTTGCTTCAGCGCGTGACCCGCGACCACTCTCTGGTGCAGGAGATGGTCGACCAGGGCACGCTGACTGAGGCGGAGGCCGAGGTGCATCCGCAGGCCAACGTCATCCTCCGCGCCGTCGGCGCCACGGGCGAGCTGCTGCTCGACAAGGTGAGCGGCCGCATCGCCCCGGGCGACATGCTGCTGCTTTGCAGCGACGGGCTGTTCAAGGCGCTGCCGGAGGAGGAGCTGGCCGCGATGCTCCTCCAGGGCGCGACGGCCGCCGCCATCATCGACGCGGCTGTCGACCGCGGCGCCCGCGACAATGTCAGTGTGGTCCTGCTGCGCGCCGTCTGACGCTCAGGCGGGCTCCTCCGCCGCCATCGCCAGCCGTGCCGCATGCGCCGCCGCGATATGCGCCCGCGCCGCCGCCTCCGCCCCATCCGCATCCCCGGCGGCGATGGCCGCGACGATCCGCGCATGCTCCTCCCGCGCCGCCGCCGCCCGGCCGGGATGGGCGAGCGTCGTCGGCCCGAGCAGCAGCAGGGCATCGCCGATCGGCGCCAGCGCCCGCAGCAGGTAGCGGTTATGCGCCGCCTGGTGCAGCGCCCGATGGAATCGCCGGTTGTGCTCGGCGACCATCTCCGGCGGCAGCGCGGCCTCCGCCTGCACCAGCGCCTCGAGCAGCAGGAGGTCGGGCCGCCCCGCCTGCCGCGCGGCCAGCCTTGCCGCGGTGCCCTCCAGCGCCTCGCGCATGCCGTAGAGCTCGGCGACCTCGGCATGGTCGTACTGCGCGACGCAGAGCCCGCCGCCCGGCCCATGCGCGATCAGCCCCTCGGATTGCAGCCTCCGGATCGCCTCCCGCACCGGCGTCCGGCTCATGCCGAGCCGCTCGGCCAGCTCCACCTCCAGCACGCGCTGGCCAGGGCGGAGGCTGCCGCTGCGCAACCCCTCGCGGAAACGGTCATAGGCCTGGTCGGCGAGGCTTCCGGAAGCGCGCGGCATGCCCTTGCATACCGGCATTGACCGGGCGGAGCGAGGGGCTGAGCATCGCCCCATGCGCACGCTCCCCGCCTGGCGGTCCCTGCTCTACGTCCCTGCGACGCGGGAAAGCTTCGTCGCCCGCGCCCATACCCGCGGTGCCGACGCCATCATCCTCGACCTCGAGGATGCCGTCGCCCCGGCCGAGAAGCCGGCCGCGCGCGCTGCCCTCGCCTCCGCCATTCCCCGCGTGACGCAGAATGGCGCCGCCGCCTGCGTCCGCATCAACCGCCTCCTCCGCCTCGCCGCCCTCGACATCGACGCCGCCGTCGCCTCCGGCGCCGATGCGCTGGTGTTGACCAAGCTGATGGGCCCCGACCATCTCCGCCTGCTCTCCGAGCTGATCGCCGAGAGCGAGGACGCGCATGGCGTGCCGGTCGGCCGCACAAGCTGCATCGGCTTGGTCGAGACCGCCGACGCCCTGCCCTCGCTCGAGGCCATCGCCCGCGCCGAGCCGCGCCTCGTCGCCCTCGGCGCCGGCGGCGAGGACCTCGCCACCGACCTCGGCGCCGAACCCACGCCCGACGCGCTCTACCTGCCGAAGATGATGGCGCTGATGGCCGCCCGCGCTGCCGGCATCCTGCCCCTCGGCTTCATCGGCACCGTCGCCGGCCTCGACGACCCGGAGGGGTACCGGGCGATGCTCCGCCGCTCCCGCAAGCTCGGCTTCGCCTGCGCGAGCTGCATCCACCCCTCGCAGGTCGCCGTCATCAACGAGGAGTACGGCGACAGCCCGGAGGAGATCGCCCGCGCCCGCCGCATGGTCGCGGCCTTCGAGGCCAGCCTCGCCCAGGGCATCGGCGCCGTCAGCTTCGAGGGGCAGATGATCGACGAGCCGGTGGTGGAACGCGCCCGGCGGGTGCTCGCCCGCCATCCGTGATGGCCCGGCCCGTTGACAGGCGCCCCCGAAGCCCACCTGTTGCCTCATGCCCGAAGACGCCCCGCCCGCCTTCCTCCGTGCCCCGGGCGACATGAGCCAGCGCCTCCTGGCGCATGACTGGGCCTCCAGCCCGCTCGGCCCCATCGAGACCTGGCCGCAGAGCCTGCGCAGCGTGGTCGGCCTGATGCTGCAGACGCGCCAGCCGGCCTGCCTCGCCTGGGGCGAGCGGCTCACCTCGCTCTACAACGACGCCTGTATCCCGATCCTCGGCGCCAAGCACCCGGCCGGCCTCGGCCAGCCCCATGCCGAGCTCTTCGCCGGGATCGAGGACAACTACCGGTCCGTGGTCGCCGCGACGCTCGCCGGCGAGGCGCAGCATGTCGTCGACCGCGCGATCCCTCTCGCCGGCCGGCCGACGAGCTGGTTCACCTTCTCCTGGACGCCGCTGCGCGACGAGGCCGGCGCCGTTGCCGGCTTCCTCTGCATGGCGGTCGAGACGACGGAGAAGGTCCTCGCCCAGCAGGCGCTCGATGCTGAGGGCTGCCGCGACCGCAGCGAGGCCGAGCGCCAGCGCCGCCTCTACGAGGCCATCCTGACCAATACCCCCGACCTCGCCTATGTCTTCGACCTCGACCACCGCTTCATCTATGCCAATGAGGGCCTGCTGCGGATGTGGGGCCGCAGCTGAGAGGAGGCGATCGGCCGTACCTGCCTCGAGCTCGGCTATCCCGACTGGCATGCCGCGATGCATGACCGCGAGATCGAGCATGTGATCGCCACCCGCGAGCCGATCCGCGGCCAAGTCCCCTTCACCGGCACCTTCGGCCGGCGCATCTACGACTACATCTTCGTCCCCGTCCTCGGCGCCGATGGCCGGGTCGAGGCGGTGGCCGGCACCACGCGCGACATGACCGAGGAGATGGGGGCCGAGGCGGCGCTGCGCGACAGCGAGGCACGGCTCGACGCGGCCCTCTCCGCTGCCCGCATGGCCGCCTGGAGCTGGGATCCCGCCGCCGACCGCGTGACCTACTCCGCCCGGGCGGCCGAGCTCTTCGGCCTGCGCCCCGGCGAGGCGGTGGACAACGCCGCCGCGGGCCTCCGCCTTCTTCACTCAGAAGACCGGGAGCGCCATGCCGTCCTGGTGCGGTCCGCCGTCGAGCAGGGCACCGCCTGGCATTCGGAATTCCGCGTCATCCGCCCGAGCGACGGCAAGGTGGTCTGGCTGGAAGAGCGGGCAACGGCCGAGCGTGTCCCGGTCACCGGCGAGCTGCGGATGGCCGGGCTGGTCTGGGACATCACCGGGCGGAAGCAGGCCGAGGAGCGCCAGGCCCTGCTCTCCCGCGAGGTGGACCACCGGGCGAAGAACGCGCTGGCGGTGGTCCAGTCCGCCCTGCGGCTGACCCGGGCGCCGGACGTGCCCAGCTTCGTGACGGCAGTGAACGGCCGCGTCGCCGCCCTGGCGCGGGCGCAAAGCCTGCTTGCCCAGGACCGCTGGACAGGCGCCGATCTCGGCACCCTGCTGGAGGGCGAACTTGCGCCCTTCATCGGACCGCAGCAGCGCATCGCGCTCGAGGGCTCGGCCGTTGCCCTGCCCGTCCATGCGGCGCAGCCCCTGGCCATGGCCCTGCACGAACTCGCCACCATTGCGGTGAAATACCGCGTCCTTTCCGTCCCCGGCGGGACGGTCGCGCTGCGCTGGGAGCTGATGGCCGAGCCGACCGCCCGGCTCCGCCTCAGCTGGACCGAAGCAGGGGGCCCCCCGGTCATCGCCCCGCCGGCACGCTGCGGCTTCGGCACCCGCGTGCTGGACGGGACGGTGCGCGGCCAGCTCGGCGGCACCGTCGTGCTCGATTGGAATCCGGCCGGGCTGGCCTGCATGATGGAGCTTCCGCTCCGCCCGGCCGATCCTTAGCCCGGACGGGGATGCGTCGCGGGGCGCATCCGCCGGACTCGCTCTCAGTCGGCGTACTGTCCGGCCGCCTGGATGATCGGCCGCCACTTGTCGATATCCGCCAGCCAGAAGGCCCGGTGCGCCTCCGGCGTCGCCCGCTCCTGCGCGACCGGCGCGGTGCCTAGCTCGTTGAAGCGCGCCACCAGCCGCTCATCGCGGAGCGCCACCTGCAGCGCCTGCGACAGCCGCTGCGCCACCGGCGCCGGCGTCCCCTTCGGCGCGTAGAGCCCGTGCCACACGCTCACCTGGAAGGACGGCAGCCCCGCCTCGGCCGAGGTCGGCACATTCGGCAGCGCCGGGATGCGGGCCTCGGTCGTCACCGAAAAGACCTTCAGCGCCCCGGCATTGATCTGCTCGGTGGTGTTGGTCGTCTGGTCGCACATCAGGTCGATGCGCCCGGTGAGGATCTCCTGCATCGCCGGCCCCGTGCCGCGGAAGGGCACGGTCGTCATCGGCGCATCGACGGCCTTCATCAGCAGCAGCCCGCAGAGATGGCTCGCCGCGCCGATGCCGGCATTGGCGTAATTGAGGTTCTCCCGCTCCCGCCGGATCACCGTAATCGCCTCGGCCAGGTTGGTCGCCGGGAAGTCCTTCTTGGCGACGAGGGTCATCGGCACCTCGGTGATCAGCCCGATCGGCTCGAACCCGCCGACCGGGTCATAACCGAGCCGCCGGTAGAGCGTCGGCGCCGTCGCCATGCCGATATGGTGGAGCAGCAGCGTGTAGCCATCCGGCCGAGCCTGGGCCACGCGCTGCGAGCCGATG
This sequence comes from Belnapia sp., assembly GCF_059504005.1. NCBI lineage: Bacteria > Pseudomonadati > Pseudomonadota > Alphaproteobacteria > Acetobacterales > Roseomonadaceae > Belnapia > Belnapia sp. Next base: position 73,982 of record NZ_JCACHU010000044.1, read on the forward strand.
GTGCCCCCCGCCCCGCCCGCATTCTCCACCACCACCGTCTGGCCCAGGTCGCGCCCCATGGCCTCGGCCACCAGGCGGGACACCGTATCGGTCGGCCCGCCGGCAGCGAAGGGGACGATGATCGTGATGGTGCGGCCCGGGAATTGTTGCGCCGCAGCAGGGCCGGCGGCGAGCAGGGACAGCGCCATCAGGGCGCGGCGGGCAAGGCGGTTCATGAAGGTCTCCCGGTGCGGTAGCGTTTCGTTCCTGCCGCTTAGATGACATGGGCTTTATTGCGCAAGCCCCAATCAGAACAGCGGCACCGGGCCTATCAACTCAGGGAACCGTCTCGCGTTTCGTCCGCAAAGAGGGTGCCCGCTCAGGCGTCCATCTTCAACGCGGCGATGAAGGCGCTCTGCGGGATCTCGACCTTGCCGAACTGCCGCATGCGCTTCTTGCCCTCCTTCTGCTTGTCGAGGAGCTTCCGCTTGCGGCTGATGTCGCCGCCGTAGCACTTGGCCGTCACGTCCTTCGACATCGCAGAGATGGTCTCGCGCGCGATCACCCGCCCGCCGATCGCCGCCTGGATCGGGATCTTGAAGAGCTGGCGCGGGATCAACTCCTTCAGCTTCTCGCAAATCTGCCTACCCCGCCGCTCCGCCTGGCTGCGATGCGCCATGAAGGAGAGCGCATCCACCGGCTCCGCATTCACCAGGATGGAGATCTTCACCAGGTCGCCCGGCTCGTAGCCATCCACCTGATAGTCGAAGCTGGCATAGCCGCGGCTGACCGACTTCAACCTGTCATAGAAGTCGAACACCACCTCGTTCAGCGGCAGGCGGTAGACCGCCATCGCCCGCGCGCCGACATAGGTGAGCTCCACCTGCTGGCCCCGCCGCTCGTTGCAGAGCGTCAGCACGGCGCCGAGATAGTCGTCCGGCACCATGATCGTCGCCTTGATCCAGGGCTCCTCGATCTCGTCGATCAGCGAGGGGTCGGGCATGTCCGCCGGGTTGTGCAGCTCCTCGAGCGTGCCGTTGGTGCGGCGGATCTTGTAGACGACGGAGGGCGCGGTCGCGATCAGGTCAAGGTCGAACTCCCGCGACAGCCGCTCCTGCACGATCTCGAGGTGCAGCAGCCCGAGGAAGCCGCAGCGATAGCCGAGGCCCAGCGCCGCACTCGTCTCCGCCTCATAGTGGAAGCTGCTGTCGTTCAGCCGCAGCTTGCCGACGCTCTCCCGCAGCTTCTCGAAATCGTCGGCATCGACCGGGTAGAGCCCGCACCACACCACCGGGATGCTCGGCTTGAAGCCCGGCAGCGCCGCACTGGCCGGGTTGCGGTCGTCGGTGATGGTGTCGCCGACATTGGTGTCGGCGACCGTCTTGATGGCCGCCGTCACATAGCCCATCTCGCCCGGCCCGAGGCTCTCGGCCGCAACCATCTTCGGCGTGAAGATGCCGACCTGCTCGATGGTATGCGCCGCGCCGTTCGACATCATGCGGATGCGCTGGCCCTTCTTCAGGTGCCCGTCCTTCACCCGCACCAGCACGACGACGCCGAGATAGGCGTCGTACCAGCTATCGACCAGCAGCGCCGTCGTCGTCTTCGCGGCATCGCCGGTGGGGGGAGGCAGCCGCGTGACGATCGCCTCCAGCACGCCCTCGATGTTGAGGCCGGTCTTCGCGCTGATCTCGACGGCATCCGAGGCGTCGATGCCGATGACGTCCTCGATCTGCTGCTTCACCCGCTCCGGCTCGGCGGCCGGCAGGTCGATCTTGTTCAGGACCGGGACGATCTCGTGGTTGGCGTCGATCGCCTGGTAGACATTGGCGAGCGTCTGCGCCTCCACCCCCTGCGAGGCGTCCACCACCAGCAGCGAGCCCTCGCAGGCCGCCAGGCTTCGGCTCACCTCATAGGCGAAGTCGACATGGCCGGGCGTGTCCATCAGGTTGAGGATATAGGTCTCCCCATCCTTCGCCTGGTAGGCGAGCCGCACCGTCTGCGCCTTGATGGTGATGCCCCGCTCCCGCTCCAGCTCCATGTTGTCGAGCAGCTGCTCCTTCATCTCGCGCGCGGTCACGGTGCCGGTGGCCTGGATCAGCCGGTCGGCGAGCGTCGATTTCCCATGGTCGATATGGGCGATAATCGAGAAGTTGCGGATGCGGGCGAGCGGGGTATCGGGCATGGGATTCCGGCGGCCGGGTCAGGGGTGCCCAGCCTCTTGGGGTTGCAGATAAGGCAGGAGCCGGCCAAGTCAAAGCACTGGATTGGTCGGCCCTGGGTTCAGCCGCGCAGCGTCGCCCCCGTCGCCTTGGCCACGGCGGCGACGATCTTCGCCGCCGCCGCCTCGATCTCGGCATCGGTCAGCGTCGCCTCGCGCGGCTGCAGCACCGCCTGGATGGCGAGGCTCACCTTTCCCTCCGGCAGCTTGTCCCCCGCATAGCGGTCGAACAGCACCACCTCGGCGATGAGCGCCTTGTCCGCCCCCCGCGCCGCCCGCAGCACGGCTTCGGCCGCGACCCCCTCATCGACGAGGAAGGCGAAATCCCGCCGCACCGGCTGGAAGGCCGGCAGGTCGGGCGCACCCTTCTTGCGGCGCTTCGGCTCCGGGATGGCATCGAGGAAGACCTCGAACCCGACCGCCGGCCCCGTGAGGTCGAGCGCCGCCCGGACCCGCGGATGGATCTCCCCGAAGGTGGCGAGCACCACCTTCGGCCCCTGCCGCAGCACGCCGCTCCGCCCCGGGTGGTAGAAGCCAGGGCCATCCGCGGTGACGCTCACGGCCGCCATCGGCACCCCGAGCGCCGCCAGCACGGCCAGCGCATCCCCCTTGGCATCCATGGCATCGACCGGACGCGAGGCCTCCGCCCAGTGCCGCGGCGTATGCCCGGTGCGCACCCCGGCGGCCACCTGCAGCTGCGCCTCCGGCGAGGCATCCCGGTAGGCCGCGCCGAGCTCCGCCAGCGCGACATCCGGATAGCCCCGCGCCGCGTTCCGCGCCGCCGCCTGCAGCAGGCTGGCGATCGGCGTCGGGCGCATCTGGTCGAGATCCGCCGCGATCGGGTTCTCGAGCCGGAGCGCCGCCGGCGTCTCGCCGAACAACGCCGCGACCTTTGCCTCGAGGAAGCCGAAGCTGACGCAGTCCATCATTCCCCGCGCCGCCAGCACCCGCCGCGCCAGCGCGGCCCGCGCCTGCTTCAGGCTCAGCGCCGGCGGCGGCACGATGCTCCCGACCGGCAGCGAGACGGCGGGGATGCGGTCCAGCCCGCGGATGCGCAGCACCTCCTCGACCAGGTCCGCCTCCGGCTCCACCTGCGCACAGCCCTCCGCCGCGGCCCGCGCCCGCTCGGGCGCGAGGCCCGGCGCCTGGTCCAGCCCGCCGGCCCCGGCGTCGTGCGACGCACGCCCTTGGGCGACGTCGTTGCGCCAGGGCGGCACCGCGACCGTCACCCGCTCCGCATCCCGCGCCTCGATGGCGAAGCCGAGCCGCTCCAGGATGCCGACCGCCTCATCCGGCGCCACCTCGGCCCCGCCTAGCCCCGCCAGCCGCTCGAAGCGCATCGAGGCGCTCCGCCGCCAGCCAGGCTCCGCCCCGGCCGCCGAGACCTCGCTCGCCTCCCCGCCGCAGAGCTCGATCATCAGCGCCGTGGCAAGATCGAGCGCGGCGGGCGGCAGTGCCTGGTCGACGCCCCGCTCGAACCGCGCCCGCGCATCGGTGCGGATGTCGTGCCGCCGGCCGGACAGCGCGATCCGCACCGGGTCGAAGACCGCGCATTCGATGAAGCACTCGGCCGTCGCCTCGTCGCAGCCCGAATGCGCGCCGCCGATGATGCCGCCGAGCGATTCCACGCCCGCCTCGTCGGCGATCACGCCATCCTCCGCGGTCAACGCATAGGTCTTGCCGTTCAGCGCGGCGAGCTCCTCGCCCTCCCGCGCCATCCGCAGCGTCAGCCTCCCGCCCCTGACCTTCGCCACGTCGAAGACATGCAGCGGCCGGCCGAGGCCGAAGGTGAAGAGGTTCGTCACATCGACCAGCGCATTGATCGGCCGCTGCCCGATTGCCACCAACCAGTCCTGCAGCCATTTCGGCGAGGGCCCGTTGCGCAAGCCCCGGATCCCCCGCCCCAGCACCCATTGGCAGGCGCGCGGATCGGCGATCTCCCAGCGCAGCGGCGCCGGATAGGCCGCCGCGACCTTCGCCTCCGGTCGCGGCTTCAGCCGCCCGAGCCCCGCCGCCGCCAGGTCGCGCGCCACGCCGTGCACCGAGAGCGCATCGCCCCGGTTCGGCGTCACGCTGATCTCGATGATCGGGTCGTCCATCCCCGCCCAGCGCACATAGCTCTCGCCGAGAGGCGCATCCTCCGGCAGGTCGACGATGCCCGAATGATCGTCCCCGAGCCCCATCTCGCGGGCTGAGAGCATCATCGCCTCGGAGGCGACGCCCCTGATCTCGCCCTTCTTCAGCGTAATCCCCGTGCCGGGGATGAAGGCCCCCGGCAGCGCCAGCACCCCCTTCATCCCCGCCCGCGCATTCGGCGCGCCGCAGACGACGGAGAGCAGCCGGCCGTCACCGGGATCGACCTTCAGCGCCCGCAGCCGGTCGGCATTCGGGTGCTGCACCGCCTCCACCACATGGGCGATGCGGAAGGAGGCGAGCGCGGCGCCGCGATCCTCCACTCCCTCGACCTCGAGGCCGATGGTGTTGAGCGCGGCAAGGATGTCGTCGAGCGGCGCCTCGGTCTCGAGATGCGCGCGCAGCCAGGACAGGGTGAACTTCATCTCACACACCCTCCGTGAGGGACGGGGGCGAGAGCGGGTCGGCCGCCCAGTGCCTGAGCCAGCGCAGGTCGCTCTCGTAGAAGGGGCGCAGGTCCGGCATGCCGTGCTTCAGCATGGTGATCCGCTCGATCCCCATGCCGAAGGCGAAGCCCTGCCACTCCCGCGCATCGATGCCGCAATTGGCGAGCACCCGCGGATGCACCATGCCCGAGCCCAGGATCTCCAGCCAGTCGCCCCCTTTGCCGAGCTCGCCGGTCTTCCGGTTCCAGCCGACATCGACCTCCATCGAGGGCTCGGTGAAGGGGAAGTAGGAGGCCCGGAACCGCACCGGCAGGTCGCCAATGCCGAAGAAGGCGCGCAGGAAGTCGATGATACAGCCCTTGAGGTGCCCGAGCGTGATGCCGCGGTCGATCACCAGCCCCTCGACCTGATGGAACATCGGGCTGTGCGTCGCGTCGTGGTCCGCCCGCCAGGTCCGCCCTGGGCAAATGACGCGGATCGGCGGCTCCTGGCCCAGCATGGTCCGCGCCTGCACCGGCGAGGTATGCGTCCGCAGCACCGGCCGCCGCCCATCGGCGCCCGCCGGCAGGTAGAAGGTGTCGTGGTCCTGCCGCGCCGGATGGTGCTCCGGGATGTTGAGCGCCGAGAAGTTCAGCCAGTCGCTCTCGATGTCCGGCCCCTCCGCCACCCGGAAGCCCATGGCGCCGAAGATCGCGGTCAGCTCCTCGATGGTCCGGCTGATCGGGTGGATGCCCCCAGGCTCGCCCGGCGGATGCGCCCGCGGCGGCAGCGACACGTCCATCCGCTCCGAGGCCAGCCGCGCCTCCAGTGCCGCCCCGTCGAGCGCCACCCGCCGCGCCTCGAGCGCCGCCTCCAGCTCCGATTTCAGCCGGTTGAGCGCTGCCCCGCGTTCGCGGCGCTCATCGGCCGGCACGCCGCCGAGCCCCTTCAGCAGCGCCGTCAGCCGCCCGCTCTTGCCGAGCGTCCCGACCCGCACCGCATCCCAGGCGCGGAGATCGGCGGCGGCGGCGAGGGCTGCGGCGGTCTCGCCCCGGAGGGCGTCGAGGTCATCGCTCATGCATCAGGTCCCGAACAGGCAAAAGGCCGCACCCTGCCGGGAGCGGCCCCTTGCGCAACAGCTTTCCCGAAGGACGGGAGGTGTCAGGCGGCCGGGCTGGCCGCCGGACGTGCGGCGCGGGCCTTCTCGACCAGCGCCGCAAAGCTCGCGGGATCGTCGAAGGCGATCGCCGCCATGACCTTGCGGTCCAGATCGATCCCCGCCGCCTTGATGCCGGCGATGAACTGCGAGTAGGTCAGCCCATGCTCGCGGACGGCGGCGTTGATCCGCTGGATCCAGAGGCCGCGGAAGTCACGCTTCTTGTTGCGGCGGTCGCGATAGGCGTATTGCAGCGCCTTCTCGACCCGCTCCAGCGCGGGACGGAAATTGGTGGAAGACCGGCCGACATAGCCCTTGGCGAGCTTGAGGACCTTCTTGTGACGGGCGTGCGCAGTGACGCCCCGCTTGACGCGTGCCATGGATCAGACCCCCTTACCGGACCAGCCCATAGGGCGCCCACTGCATCACCGTCAGCCCGTCCTGGTGCCGCAGCACCTGGGTCCCGGTGTTCTGCCGCTTCACCTTGGAGGAGCGGTTGCGCAGCTGGTGCCGCTTCTTGCCGGGGCCGGCGAGCACCTTGCCCGTGGCCGTCACCTTGAAGCGCTTCTTCACGGAAGACTTCGTCTTCATCTTGGGCATTTGGACCTCCTGGCCGGTCGTGGATGCGCGCCGCAAGGGCGCACGAAGCCGCGGCCGGGCATGCCCTACAGGCCCGTCGCGCGGAGCGCGCAAGACAATCCTGCGCGGGAGAGGGCGGCGTATAGCGGCGCCACGCCCGGGATGCAAGCGCCGCCGCCCTCGCCTATAACCATCCCATGGCGGACCATATCCTGATCGGCGCCGGCGAGCGCCCCTGCACCCTCCTCCTCTCCCGCGCGAACCGCCACGGGCTGGTCGCCGGCGCGACGGGCACCGGCAAGACCGTCACGCTCCAGACGCTGGCCGAGGGCTTCTCTCGCGCCGGCGTTCCCGTCTTCTGCGCCGACATCAAGGGGGACCTCGCCGGCCTCTCCCAGCCCGGCCGCCCCAACCCGAAGCTGGAGCAGCGCGCCCACGAGCTCGGCGAGGCCGACTTCGCCTATCAGCCCTCCCCCGCCATCCTCTGGGACGTCTTCGGCCAGCAGGGCCACCCGCTGCGCGCGACGGTCGCCGAGATGGGCCCGCTGCTGCTGGCCCGCATGCTCGAGCTGAACGAGACGCAGGAGGGCGTGCTCACCATCGCCTTCAAGCTGGCCGATGACGAGGGCCTGCTGCTGCTCGACTTCAAGGACCTCCGCGCCATCCTGACGCATGTGGCGGAGCGCGCCGGCGAGCTCGGCGCCACCTACGGCAATGTCAGCAAGGCGACCATCGGCACCATCCAGCGCCGCCTGCTGATGCTGGAGCAGGCCGGCGGCGAGCAGTTCTTCGGCGAGCCTGCGCTCTCCCTCGCCGACCTCATGCTCCTCACCCCCGACGGCCACGGCGCCGTCAACGTCCTCGCCGCCGACAAGCTGATCGCCTCCCCCCGCCTCTACGCCACCTTCCTGCTCTGGCTCCTCTCCGAGCTGTTCGAGGAGCTGCCCGAGGTTGGCGACCTGCCGAAGCCGAAGCTCGTCTTCTTCTTCGACGAGGCGCATCTCCTTTTCCGCGATGCCCCCAAGGCCTTGGTGGAGAAGGTGGAGACGGTGGTCCGCCTGATCCGCTCCAAGGGCGTCGGCATCTATTTCGTCACCCAGAACCCGCTCGACCTCCCGGCGACCGTGCTCGGCCAGCTCGGCAACCGCGTCCAGCACGCGCTCCGCGCCTTCACCCCCGCCGAGCAGAAGGCCGTCCGCGCCGCCGCCGAGACCTTCCGCCCCAACCCGAAGCTCCGGGTGGAGGACGCCATCACCCATCTCGGCGTCGGCGAAGCCCTGGTCTCGACGCTGCAGGAGGACGGCACGCCGAGCATGGTGGAGCAGGCGCGCATCCTGCCCCCCCGCGGCCGCATCGGCGCCATCACGCCCGAGGAGCGCGCCGCGGCGCTGGCGGCGAGCCCGCTGGCCGGCCGCTACGACCAGGCGATCGACCGCGACTCCGCCTATGAGCGGCTGCAGGGCCGCACCACCGCAGCCCCGGCCTCGGGTCCCTGGCGCAGCGGCCCGGCGCCGACCCGCGACAGCAATCCCTGGGGCGGCGCCACCTCCCTGCCCCCCTTGCCGGCGCCGCGCCCTGGCCGCACCAGCCGCGTCCCGCAGATCCCGCAGGACGGCGGCGGCATGGGCGGCATCCTCGGCGACATCCTGACCGGCCGCGGCGGCAAGCGGGAGGGCGTGGCCGAATCCATGGCGAAATCCGCCGCCCGCAGCATCGGCAGCTCGGTCGGCCGGCAGATCAGCCAGGCCGTCCTGCGCGGCGTGCTGGGCTCCATCCTGAAACGGTAGGGTTGGAAGAGCGCGCCGCACGGGGCATATCTCCCCCCGTGATGGTTCCCTTCCGCAAGATGCACGGCCTCGGCAACGATTTCGTCTTGCTCGACGCACGCCGCGCCGAGCTGCCGATGACGCCCGCCCGCGCCGCCGCCATCGCCGACCGGCGGCGGGGCATCGGCTGCGACCAGTTCATCGTCATGGAGCCGGGCACGGACGGCGCCGATGTCTTCATGCGCATCCGCAACCCGGACGGCTCCGAGGCCGGCGCCTGCGGCAATGCCACGCGCTGCATCGCCTCCCTGGTCGCCGAGGAGACCGGCGCCGACCGCATCACCGTCCGCACCATCGCCGGCGACCTTCCCGTCGAGCGCCTCGGCGACCTCTGGCGCGCCGATATGGGCCCCGCCCGCCTCGGCTGGCAGGACGTCCCCCTCGCCCGGGCGATGGACACCCTCCACTTGCCCGTGGCCGACGCCGCCGCCTGCTCCATGGGCAACCCGCATGCGACCGTCTTCGTCCCCGACCTCGACGCCGTCCCGGTCGAGACGCTCGGCCCCCGCCTCCAGCGGGACCCGCTCTTCCCGGAAAGCGCCAATATCGGCTTCGTCCAGGTCCTCAACCCGGAGCATATCCGCCTCACCGTCTGGGAACGCGGCGCGGGCCTGACCCTCGCCTGCGGCTCCGGCGCCTGCGCCGCGCTGGTGAATGCCGCCCGCCGCGGCCTGACCGACCGGGCCGCGACGGTCACCCTCCCCGGCGGCGACCTCTTCATCGAGTGGCGCGCCGACGGCCATGTGCTGATGACCGGCCCCGTCGCCACCGCCTTCACCGGCACCATCGACCTCGACGCCCTGCCCCAATGATACCCCAGCCGTGACGCTCGAGCTCCTCACCTTCGGCTGCCGCCTCAACACCTATGAGTCGGAAGCCATGCGCGACCTGGCCGGCAAGGCGGGCCAGCGCGGGATCATCGTCAACACCTGCGCCGTGACGGCGGAGGCCGAGCGCCAGGCCCGCCAGGCCATCCGCCGCGCCGCCCGCGAGAATCCGGGCACACCGATCATCGTCACCGGCTGCGCTGCCCAGATCGCGCCCGACCGATGGGCCGCTCTGCCCGGCGTCACCCGCGTCATTGGCAATGCCGAGAAGCTGAAGCCGGAAGCCTGGGTGCTCGACGCCCCTCCCGCCCCGGTGACGGACATCATGGCCGCGACCGAGACCGCGGCGCATCTGGTCACCGAATTCGCCGGCCGTGCTCGCGCCTTCGTCCAGGTGCAGCAGGGCTGCGACCACCGTTGCACCTTCTGCGTCATCCCCTATGGCCGCGGCCCCTCCCGCTCCGTCCCGATCGGCGCCATCGTCGAGCAGGCCCGCGCCCTCGTCGCCCATGGCTACAAGGAGGTCGTCCTCACCGGCGTCGACATCACCAGCTACGGCCCCGACCTCCCCGGCCAGCCGCGCCTCGGCCAGATGATCCGCCGCCTGCTCGCCCTGGTGCCGGAGCTGCCCCGCCTCCGCCTTTCCTCCCTCGACCCGGTGGAGATCGACGACGACCTCTGGCGCCTCATCGCCGAGGAGCCGCGGCTGATGCCGCATCTCCACCTCTCGCTGCAGCACGGCGCCGACCTCATCCTGAAGCGCATGAAGCGCCGCCACCTCAAGGCCGACGCCATCGAGGTGGTCCGCCGCGCCCGGGCGCTGCGGCCAGGGATTGCCCTCGGCGCCGACCTCATCGCCGGCTTCCCCACCGAGACGAAGGAGCACTTCGCCGAGATGCTCGACTTGGTCGGCGAGATGGAACTCGCCTTCCTGCATGTCTTTCCCTATTCCGAGCGCCCCGGCACGCCCGCCGCCCGCATGCCCGCCGTGCCGATGCCGGTGCGAAAGGCCCGCGCCGCCCGCCTCCGCGCGGCGGGCGCGGAGGGCGCGGCCCGCTTCTACGCGGCGCGGCTTGGCGAGGAGGAAGCGGTGCTGTTCGAGCGTGAGGATCGCGGCCACACCGCGCATTTCGCCCCCATCCGCCTGGCCGCCGGCCGGGCCGAGCCGGGCACGCTCCGCCGCCTCCGCGTCACCGCCGCCGATGCCGACGGCCTCCTCGCCGAGGCCGCCTGACCATGGCGCTGAAGGACTGGATCGGCCGCCTCCGCGGCAAGGCGCCCACCGAGACCGAGGCCCCCCTCTCCACCCCGCCCGGCCAGCTGCCGGAGCCGGAGCCCCCCCAAGGCGCCCCGACCCTTCCCGGACCGGCCGGCCCCTCGCTGCCGATGGCACCCCTCCCGGTGCCGCCCCCCTTCACCCCCCAGGCCCCGCTCGCCCGCATCGGCGCCGTGCCTGCCCCGGCCGAGATCGAGGAGGAGGAGAAGCCCGCCCCGCCGCCGCCCGAGCCCGCCATCGAGCCGTCGCCCGAGGTCCCCGCCCTCCTCCCCGCCGACGCATCGGAAGAGGCCGCCCGCACCGGCTGGTTCACCCGCCTCCGCACCGGCCTCTCGCGCTCCACCGCGCGGCTCACCGAGAGCGTCACCACCCTCTTCCGCAAGCGCCGCCTCGACGAGGAAGCCCTGGAGGAGCTGGAGGATACGCTGATCAGCGCCGATCTCGGCGTCGCCGCCGCCCGCCGCATCGTGGAGGGCTTCCGCCGCACCCGCTTCGGCAAGGAAGTGACGGATGAAGAGGTGAAGGCCGCGCTCGCCGAGGAGATCGCGGCCATCCTCGCCCCGGTCGCGCAGCCCCTCACCCTCGAGCCGGGCCGCGCCCCGCATGTCGTGCTGGTGGTCGGCGTCAACGGCACCGGCAAGACGACGACCATCGCCAAGCTTGGCCAGCAATACCGCGAGGGGGGCCTCTCCTGCGCCTTCGTCGCCGGGGACACCTTCCGCGCCGCCGCCGTCGAGCAGCTGCAGATCTGGGGCGAGCGCACCGGCGCCCGCGTCTTCACCCCGGCCAAGGAGGGCGCGGATGCCGCCGGCCTCGCCTTCGACGCGCTCACCGCCGCCCGTGCCGCCGGCACCCAGGTGCTGCTGGTCGACACCGCCGGCCGCCTCCACAACAAGACGGCGCTGATGGAGGAGCTGCGCAAGGTCGTCCGCGTGATGAAGCGCGTGGACCCCGAGGCGCCGCATTCCGTCCTCCTGGTGCTCGACGCCACCACCGGCCAGAACGCCGTGCAACAGGTGAAGGTCTTCAAGGAGATGGTCGACGTCACCGGCCTCGCCGTCACCAAGCTCGACGGCAGCGCCAAGGGCGGCGTCGTTGTGGCGCTGGCCCAGGAATTCGGCCTGCCCGTGCATGTGGTGGGCGTCGGCGAAAAGGCCGCCGACCTCCGACCCTTCACCGCCCGCGACTATGCGAGAGGCCTGGTCGGCCTGCCATGATCCCCCGGCGCCTGCTGCCGCTCCTCCTCCTTACCCCCGCCGCCGCGGCCCAGGAACCGCCCGCGAGCTTCATCGAACTGGTCCCGACGGAAGGCCGTGCCGCGGTCCGGCTGAACGCCAGGCAGGTGGTCCGCGTCGCCCGGCTCGACGGCGCGACCGTCCTCGACACCACCGCCTATGTCCAGCAGCGCAGCAGCGAGGGGCTGGAGCTCGTCATCCGCCGCCTGCAGGGGGCCGGCCTCCGCCTCGTCGCGCTCACCGACCTCAACGGCAGCCGCACCTACCTAGCGCTCGACCGCATCGTCCTGGTCCGGCCCTCCGAGGAGCGCCATGCGGCCGGCGCCCGCGCCGCCATCGTGGTCGCTGGCCTCCGCTTTGCCACCGACGTCGCGGTGCGCGAGACTGTGGCGGAAGCCATGGCGGCCATTGCCGCTGCGCAATGAGAGGGGGAGACAGCGATGCCGACCGAGATCCGCTGGGACCGCATGACCGGCCCCGAGCTGAAGGCCCTCGCTGCCCGCGATGCCCTCGTCATCCTCCCGATCGGCAGCCTCGAGCAGCACGGGCCGCACCTTCCGGTCTGGACCGACAGCGCCTGCGCCCATGAATTCGCCCTTCGCGCCGCCGCTGCGGTCGCCGACGACCTCCCCGTCGCCGTCCTGCCCCCGCTCTGGCTCGGCCTCTCGGAGCATCACCTGCCGTTCGGCGGCACCATCACCCTCGACCACGCCACCTTCCAGGCCGTGCTCCGCTGCGTCGTCCGCTCGCTGGTGGCGGACGGCTTCCGCCGCCTGCTGATCGTCAACGGCCATGGCGGCAATATCGACCCGCTGGCCGTCGCCGGGCGGGAGCTCGCGGTCGAGTTCGGCATCCCCATCGTCACCACCACCTGGCCCCAGGTCGCGGCCAAGGAGATCGGCGCCATCCTGACGACGCAGCCCGGCGTCCAGCACGCCTGCGAGGGCGAGACGAGCCTCTGGCTGGCTCTCGACGCGGCTCAGGTCCGCCAGGACAGGATCGCCGAGAGCCTCTCCAACCCTCCGCCCAACCCGCCCACGGGCTTCGTCCGCTTCTATTCCTTCGAGGAGCGCGCGCCCCGAACCGGCGTCCGCGGCGACCCGCGCGCCGCCACCGCCGAGAAGGGCGAGGCCATCTTCGCCGCCGTCACCCGGGCGCTGGCCGCGGCCATGCGCGACCCGGTGCTCTGGACCACCCCCGACCCGGTCTGGAACGTCGGCCGCGGCCTCAAGCCTCAATAGGCGAAGGGCACCCTGAGCCGCGCCCCCGGCGCCGGCCGGTAAAGCTTCTCCTCGAGGAGGTTGGGCGCGCCCTCCTCCGCCAGACCCCGCCCCGGCAGGTTCCGGTAGAGCAGGCTGGGGCCGAGGGTCGTCCGCGGGTCCGGCAGGGTCGGCTGCCGCTCGACATCGCGGTTCGGCACCGGCGCCAGGCTGCCGAGCTGGGGCTGGCGCGGCGGCAGGGGCCGCGCCGCCTGCTTCGACAGGTCGAGCGGCGGCGGCTTCCGCAGCGCCGGCGTGCGGGGCCGTGGCCGTGCCGGCGCCGCCCGCTCCGGCGGCCGCGCCTCCGGCCCCGGCGAGAGCACCGCCGCCTCCTCGGCCAGCGCCGGCCCGGCGAGCAGCAGCAGCGCGAGCAGCGTCCGCCTCACAGCGCACCTCCCGGCAGCGGCCGCAGGCCCCTGGCATCCTCGGGCGGGTTCATCGCCGGCAGGCCGAGCGGTGCCCCCGCCGCCTCCCGCCACCGATTCAGGGCCCATTGGACGGAGGGGAAGGCGATCTCGCCCCAGGGGATCTCCTCCCAGCGGAACAGCCGCACCTCGAGGCTCTCCGGCCCCGGCGCGAAGCCCGGCTCGGCGAGCCCGGCGCGGAAGATCACCTGCACCTGGCCGATGCGGGCGATGGAATAGATGGCGAGCACGCCCTCGATCGCGATTCGCGCCTGGGCTTCCTCCCAGGCCTCGCGCCGGGCGCCCTCCTCCACCGTCTCGGCCATTTCCATGTAGCCGGCCGGTAGGGTCCAGAAGCCGCGCCGTGGCTCGATCGCCCGGCGGCACAGCAGGACCTGTCCCTCGACCTCGACGACGCTGCCGACGACGATCTTGGGGTTCTCATAGGCAATGAAACCGCAATCGGCACAGGTCAGCCGCTCGCGGTCCTCACCTTCCGGGACGCTGCGCACGAAGCTCGCCATGGCCAGAGGATGGGTGGCCCCTCCGGCCGACGCAAGCTCAGACGCGCAGGTCGAGCAGGGAACCGCGCGGCGGCGGCCGGGCCGGCGCCGCCGGAACCGCCTCCAGCGTCCGCTGTCCGGGCTGGGCGGCCTCGGACGGGCCGTTCTGCCCCGGGCCGACGCCCCTGACCGGCTGGGCCGGCCTGGTCTGTGCCACCTGCGTCGTGACGGCGGCGAGCGCATTGGCGCTGATCATGCGCCGGATCATGCCCTCGAGGTCTGAATCCCCGGTAAAGGCGGAAGCGCGATAGCGGCGGTCGCGGGGCGGAATGCGCATGCCGCAGCATCGCGCCCACGCCCGTTAACCGTCCAGTAGGTTTTGGTCGCATCTGCCTGAAACCTAGGCGCTCTCCAGCGCTGCGACTCCCGGCAGCGTCTTCCCCTCCAGCCATTCGAGGAAGGCGCCGCCCGCGGCCGAGACATAGGTCATCCGTTCCTCGACCCCGGCATGCTTCAGCGCTGCGACGGTATCCCCGCCGCCGGCGATCGACTTCAGCCCCATCGACTGCGTCAGCCCCGCCACCGACTGCGCCACCGCGACCGTCGCCGCATCGAAGGGCGGCGTCTCGAAGGCGCCGAGCGGCCCGTTCCAGACCAGGGTCGAGGCCTGCCGCAGCCGCGCCTCGATCGCGGCGATGGTATCCGTCCCCACATCGAGGGCCATCATGTCCGCCGGCACCGAATCGATGCCCACCTTCCGCGTCGGCACATGCTCGGCGAAGGCCGCCGCCACCACCAGGTCGCTCGGCAGGATGATCTCGCAATTGGACGCCCGGGCGGTCTCCAGGATGGACCGCGCGGTGTCGTACATCCCGGCCTCCTGCAGCGACTTGCCCATGGCATGCCCCTGCGCGCCGAGGAAGGTATTCGCCATCGCCCCGCCGATGACCAGCACGTCGACCCGCTTCACCATGTTGCCGAGCAGGTCGAGCTTGGTGCTGACCTTGGACCCGCCGACGATGGCGACCACCGGCCGCGCCGGGTTGCCGAGCGCCGCGTCCAGCGCCTCCAGCTCCGCCTGCATCAGCCGCCCGGCATAGGAAGGCAGCAGCCGCGCCACGCCCTCGGTCGAGGCATGCGCGCGATGCGCCGCCGAGAAGGCGTCGTTCACATAGACCTCGGCGAGCTTCGCCAGCGCGGCGGCGAGGGCCGGGTCGTTCGCCTCCTCCCCCGCATGGTAGCGGGTATTCTCGAGCAGCAGCACCTCGCCGTCCCGCAGCGCGGCGGCCGCTGCCTCCGCCTCCGGCCCGACGCAGTCATCGGCGAAGCCGACCGGCCGGCCGAGCGCCTGGGCCAGCGCCTCCTGCATCGGCTTCAGCGACATCTCCGGCACGCGCCTGCCCTTCGGCCGGTCGAAATGGCTGCAGAGGATGACTCGCCCGCCCTTCTCCACCAGCTCCTGGATGGTCGGCGCCAGCCGGTCGATCCGGGTGCGGTCGGTGATGACGCCGTCGCGCACCGGCAGGTTGAGGTCGGCGCGCAGCAGGATGCGGCGGCCCTTGGGGTCGAGGTCGTCGAGCGTGCGGAAGCGGGGCATCCGAGGGGTCCTCATGCCGGCGCCCGCCCAGCAGGGGGCGGGCGCCGCGTTGGTCTGGTCTTACAGGCTGCCGAGCAGCGCCGCGGTGTCCGACATCCGGTTGGAGAAGCCCCACTCGTTGTCGTACCAGCTCATCACCCGCACCAGCGCGCCGTCGACCACCTGGGTCTGCGTCGCGTCGAAGGTCGAGGAATGGCTGTCATGGTTGAAGTCGATCGAGACCAGCGGCGCCGTGTTGTAGCCGAGGATGCCGCGCAGCTCGCCCTCGGAGGCCTCCTTCATCGCCTGGTTCACCATCTCCTTCGTCACGCCCTCGGCCTTCAGGTTCACGTCGAGCGAGATGAGCGAGACATTCGGCGTCGGGATGCGGATGGCGGTGCCGTCCAGCTTGCCCTTCAGCTCCGGCAGCACGAGGCCGACGGCCTTCGCCGCACCCGTCGAGGTCGGGATGGCGGACACCGCCGCGGCCCGCGCCCGGTGCAGGTCCTTGTGCAGCGTGTCGACCGTGTTCTGGTCGCCCGTATAGGCGTGGATGGTCACCATGTAGCCGCGCAGGATGCCGAACTTTTCGTGCAGCACCTTGGCGACGGGGGCCAGGCAGTTGGTGGTGCAGGAGGCGTTCGAGACGATCTGGTGCGACGGCTTCAGGATCTTGTGGTTCACGCCGTAGACGATGGTCGCCTGCGCGCTGTCGTCGGCATGCGCCTCGGCCCAGGTGACGGGGGCGGAGACCAGCACCTTCCGCGCGCCCGACTGCAGCAGCAGCGAGGCCTTGTCGGAGTTCGTGAAGATGCCCGTGCACTCGGCCGCGACGTCGACGCCCTGCCAGGGCAGCTTGGTCGGGTCACGCTCGGCCGTCACCTTGATCGGCGCGTAGCGCCGGCCATTGGCCGAGATGATCATCGAGTTGCCCTCGACCTGCACCTCGCCCGGGAAGCGGCCATGGACGCTGTCGTAGCGGAACAGGTGGGCGTTCGCCTCGACCGAGCCGAGGTCGTTGATGGCGACGCACTCGACGTCGTCGCGCCCGCTCTCGATCATCGCGCGCAGCACCAGGCGACCGATGCGCCCGAACCCGTTGATCCCGACCTTCACGGCCATGCTCGTCTTCCTCTTCCCGATTGGAGCCCGATGGGCTCACCCGATACGCTTCTTCACCGCCGCCGTCACCGCCTCGGCGGTCAGGCCGAAATGGCGGTACAGCTCCTCCGCCGGGCCGGAGGCGCCGAAGCCCTCCATCCCGATGAAGAGCCCCTCCGGCCCCAGCCAGCGCTCCCAGCCGAAGCCGAGCGCCGCCTCGATCCCGACGCGCAGCGCGCTGCCCAGCACCTGCTCGCGGTACCCGCCATCCTGGGCGACGAACAGCTCCCAGCAGGGCAGCGAGACGACGGCCGTGGGGATACCTTCAGCCTCCAGCGCCGCCCGGGCAACCACCGCGAGGGACACTTCCGAGCCAGTGGCGATCAAGGTTGCGCGCCGCGGCCCGGAAGCCTCCGCGACGACGTAACCGCCACGCGCACACCGATTCTCGCCCGCCTCGCCGCGGAAGGGGGCGAGGGGCTGCCGCGACAGCGCCAGCACGCTCGGCCCGTCCGACCGCTTCACCGCGAGCTCCCAGCACTCCGCCGTCTCCATCGCATCGCCGGGGCGGAAGACGAAGAGATGCGGGATGGCGCGCAGCCCCGCCAGCGTCTCCACCGGCTGGTGCGTCGGCCCGTCCTCGCCGAGGCCGATGCTGTCATGCGTCAGCACATGGATGACGCGCTGGCGCATAAGCGCCGCCAGCCGGATCGCCGGCCGCATGTAGTCGGCGAAGACGAGGAAGGTGCCGGCGTAGGGGATGATGCCGCCATGCAGGGCCATCCCGTTCATGGCCGCGGCCATGCCATGCTCGCGCACGCCGTAATGCACGTAGCGGCCTGAGAAATCCCCCGGCCTCACCGAGGGCACGCCCTTCACGTTGGTATTGTTGGAGCCAGTGAGGTCGGCCGAGCCTCCGACCAGCTCCGGGATGGAGGGCACCAGCGCCTCCAGCGCCCGCTGGCCGGCGATCCGGGTGGCGAGCTTCGGCCGCTCCTCCGCGGTCCTCACCCTGAGCGCCGCCAGCGCCTCGTGCCAGGCCTCCGGCAGCCGTCCGGCGATGGCGCGCTCAAACTCGGCCTTCATCGGGTGCTTCGCCAGCCGCTTCAGCCAGGCCCGCCGCGTCGCCGCCGAGCGCCGCCCCACCGCCTCCCAACGCTCGCGCAAGCCCTCCGGCACCTCGAAGGGCGGGTGGTTCCAGCCCAGCGCCGACTTCGCCGCCGCCGCCTCCTCGGGGCCGAGCGGGCTGCCATGGCTCGCCGCCGTCCCCGCCTTCTTCGGGGCGGAGAAGCCGATGATGGTCTTGCACGCGATCAGCACCGGCTTCGGCGTCCTGCAGGCCCAGGCCAGCGCCGCCGCCACCTCGGCCGTGTCATGCCCGTCGACGCGGCGCACCGCCCAGCCATAGGCCTGGAAGCGCCGCAGCGTGTCGTCGGTGAAGGACAGCTCGGTCGAGCCGTCGATGGTGACGCTGTTGTCGTCCCAGAGCAGCGTCAGCTTGTCGAGGCCGAGATGCCCGGCGAGCGAGGCCGCCTCATGGCTGATCCCCTCCTGCAGGCAGCCATCGCCGCAGATCGCCCAGGTGCGGTGGTCGACCAGGCTCTTGCCGAAGCGCGCCGCCAGGATGCGCTCGGCCAGCGCCATCCCCACCGCATTGCCGATGCCCTGGCCGAGCGGCCCGGTCGTCGTCTCGATGCCCGGCGCCTCGCCGAATTCCGGATGCCCCGCCGCCGGCGAATGCAGCTGCCGGAACTGTCGGATGTCCTCGATCGTCATCCCCGGCTGGCCGGTGAGGTGCAGGACCGCGTAGAGCAGCATCGAGCCGTGCCCGGCGCTGAGCACGAAGCGGTCCCGGTCCGGCCAGTGCGGATCGGCCGCGTCGAACTTCACGAACTGACCGAACAGCACCGTCGCCACATCCGCCATGCCGAGCGGCATGCCGGGATGGCCGGATTTCGACGTCTCGACGGCATCGATCGCCAGCGCCCGGATGGCATCCGCCATCCGCCGCTCCTCCGTCGCCGGCCGGGCGAGGATCCCGGCCTGCAGCGCCAGCGCCGGGTTGGGCCTGGCCTGGGGCTGGGAGTCGGGTTCGAGGCTGGCCAAGGCGGGTTTCTCCTGCGCTGCGCGCCCTATAGGGCGCGAGGCCGGGAGGGGCAACCCGGGCGGGCGGCACGGCCCGCGCGGTCCGGCGCGCCCTGACCGGCTTCGGCGGTCGGTCAGACCTGCTGGATCACGTCGCGGAGGTAGCGCGTGGTCTGGAAGGACCCCGGGGGCGAGTGCTTGTAGTAGCGCTGGGTGAAGAAGACCCAAGGTTTGCCGAGGTCGTGCCAGCCGAAGGTCGTCGAGGTCAGCACGGCGGCGCCGTCATGGTCGTTCCGGTACTGGCCGGGGCCGATGATCGACAGGTTCGAGGAGCCAAGCTCGGCCCAGAGCGCATTGCGCTGCCCAAGGGCCTGCTGCTGCCGCGCGACATCCAGCCCGGCCTCTTCCAGCGCCGCGCCCAGCGCGGCCGTGTTGGCATGCCCGACCCGCACCGTGCCCGGCCCGCCTGGGCTGCCGACACCGAAGCTGCACCCATCCATCGTGGCGGTGAACATGAATTTCGCGCCGTTCCCGAGCGTGACGGAGAAGGTCTTGTTCTGCGCATAGGGGCACCAGTAGGCGAAGAAGCTCTGCCCGGGAGGGTCGTTCGGCGCCGGCCTGGACAGGGAATAGATGGGAATGACGGCGCCATGGCGTTTGCCCACGGCATTCGGCGAGTACCGCAGGTCATCTCGTGGATGCGGCCGGCACTGGCGGTCGCGCCGAAATTCGCCGGGAGGATGATGTTGGCGTTGGCAAAGGCCAGGGGGTCCTGCAGGAACGCGGCAGTCCCGAAATCCGGCGGCATCCTGGGTGACCCTTCCATATCTCGATCTCGCAATGAAGACCGTCTTCCGCCCGGGAGACCAGCGAAATCGAAGCCGGCTGCCGCGGCCCCGGGGCATGGGGCCAGCCCTTGGGGTCCGTCCGGCGGCGCATCTTCGCGGCGGAGATCCGAGGCCGGACATGCGCGCCCGCGCGGCCGGCGGTACCATGCCGTATGAACACCGCCCTTCCCCGTGAGGAACTGCCGCCCGCGCCCCCCGGCCCGCCCGAGGGCGAGCAGCATTTCACCGCCTCCGAAACAGTCCGCGACCTCGTCATCGGCATGGCGGATGGCCTCACGGTCCCCTTCGCGCTGGCCGCCGGCCTTTCCGGCGCCGTCGCCGCCAATCCGCTGATCGTCACCGCCGGCCTCGCCGAGATCGCTGCCGGCTGCGTCGCCATGGGCCTCGGCGGCTACCTCGCCGCCCGCACCGAGGCCCAGCATTTCCTGGCCGAGCGCGCCCGCGAGGAGCAGGAGACCCGCGACTACCCCGACCGCGAGCGGTGGGAGGTCGCCGCCATCCTCCACCGCTACGGCCTGCGCGGCGAGACCCTGCGCAATGCCACCGAGGCCATCGCCGCCGACCGCCGCCGCTGGGTCGATTTCATGATGCGCTTCGAGCTGGAGCTGGCCGAGCCCATCCAGGGCCGTGCCGCCCGCTCGGCAGCCACCATCGGCGGCGCCTATGCGGTGGGCGGGCTGATCCCGCTCTCTCCCTACATCCTGATGGCGGAGACGCGGCCTGCGCTGGCCGCCTCGGCCACGCTGACCGGCCTCGCCCTGCTTGCCTTCGGCTGGCTGAAGGCGCGGGCTACAGGCCTCCCCCCGGTCCGCGGCGCGGTGCAGACCTTCGGCATCGGCGCGCTCGCGGCGACGGTCGCCTACCTCATCGCCCAGTGGGTCGGCGCCTGATCCGGCCGGGCACTGGACGCCGCCCCCTCTTTGTTGCCATAGCCTAATCACCCGGGGTGGGAATGCGCCCGGGGGGAGCGGAAGCCCCGCCTCAATCCGTCAAATCCTCAAGGCCGGGCGAAAGACCGGGCAAGCTCAACGGCCCGCCCGGCTGCCGCATCAAGGCTTGTCCTTTTCAGGCCGCCCGGTTCGCCCGCGCCACCACCGCCTCGAACAGCACCTGGCACCCCGCCTCCGCCTCGCCCGGCTCGATGCTCTCCGCCTCGTTGTGGCTCAGCCCGTCCTTGCAGGGCGTGAAGATCATCGCCGTCGGCACGCTCCGCGCCACATAGACCGCGTCGTGCCCGGCGCCCGAAACGATCTCCCGCGCCGGCAGCCCAAGCCTCGCCGCCGCCTGCCGCACCAGGTCGACGCAGCCCGGGTCGAAGGGCTGCGCCGGCAGCAGGAACAGCTCCTCGAGCTTCAGCGGCGTCCCGCAGTCGCGGGCGATGAAGCCCGCCTCGCGCGGGAACTGCGCCGCCAGCCGCTCGATCTCGGTGAAGTCCGGGTGGCGGAACTCGACGCTGAACCGCACCTCGCCGGGCACCACGTTGCGGCTGTTCGGCAGCACATGCAGCTGCCCGACCGTGCCGCGCCCGTCCTCGCCGCGGGCCCGCATCATGCGGTCGACGAGGTCGATGATCCGCGCCGCGCAGACCAGCGCATCCCGCCGCGCCGAGGGCGGCGTCGTCCCCGCATGTGCGTCCTGCCCGGTGACGACCGCATCGTACCAGACCTGCGCCTGCGCCCCGGTGACGATACCGATCTGCTTGCCCTCGCGCTCGAGGGTCGGCCCCTGCTCGATATGCAGCTCGAAATAGGCATCGGCCGGGAACGGGACTGCCGGCGCCTCGCCCTTGTAGCCAATCGCGGTCAGCGCCTCCTCCACCGAGACGCCCTCGACGTCGCGCAGCCCGTAGACCTTCTCCAGCGGATAGACGCCGGCCCAGGCGCCGCTGCCCATCAGCGAATGGCCGAAGCGGCTGCCCTCCTCATCGGTCCAGTTGACCAGCTCGACCGGCGCCTCGGTCTGGATGTTGAGGTCATGCAGCGTCCGCATCACCTCGAGCCCGGCGATGACGCCGAGAGCCCCGTCGAATTTCCCGCCCGAGGGCTGGCTGTCGAGATGGCTTCCCATCAGCACCGGCAGGCGGTTCGGGTCGCGTCCCTCGCGCCTTGCGAACATGTTGCCGATGGCGTCGACGCGCACCGCGAGGCCGAGCGCCTCGCACCAGCCATGGAACCGCTCCCGCCCCTGCCGGTCGACCTCGGTGAGGGTCAGGCGCTTCACGCCGCCCTTCGGCGTCGCGCCGATCTCGGCCATGCTCATCAGGCTGTCCCACAGCCGCTTGCCGTCGATCCGCTGGTTGGTGCCGCTCATCGCCCGATCCCCTTGCTGCCCGCGCCATAGGCCGGACGGGCACCGCGGGCAAGGCTACCAGACCGGCCAGAGCCCGGGCGTCGCCAGTTCCAGCAGGTTGCCGTCCGGGTCGCGGAAATAGACGCTCTCGCTGCCGCGCGGCCAGCGCGTCCGCCCTTCGATGGCGATGCCGTGCTCGGCCAGCCGCGCCTCCCAGGCCGGCAGCGCCTCCGCCGTGACGGCCAGCGCCGCATGCACGCCGCCGATGCCGTCATGCGGCGGGATGGTGCCGCCCGGCAGATGCACGGTCGCCGTCGTGCTGCCGCGGAGGAAGACCAGCAGCACGCTCCGGCCGCCGACCGGATAGGCGGTCAGCCGCTCATCGGCGAACATCGGCGCGAGGCCGAGCACGTCTTCGTAGAAGCCGCGCGCCCGCGCCATGTCATCGGCATAGAGCGCGGTCTCCAGCAGTCCGGCGAGCGGCGGGGCATCGGTCATGGCCCATCCTCCTGTCCGGCGGCGCCCCTCGCAAGACAGGGCGCGGAACACGATATGCCAAGAATGACGCGGCGCCTCCTCCTCCTCGGCCTGATCGGCGCGGCCTGGCCGGCCGCGGCGCAGCAGCTGCCCCCGGCCCCGGCGACGCCCGCCGAGCGGCAGCGCCAGTTGGACGCCTGGTGGGCCCGCCAGCGCGAGAAGGAGGCGACCGACCGCGCCATCAACGGCCCGCGCGAGGCGCGCCGCAACCTGACGCGCGACCAGTTCGAGCGCTGGAACCGGCAGAGCGACAGGCGGCGCGGCCTCCCGTTGCCTCCTTTCTAATCCACCGGCTCAGAGCGCGAGGCGCAGCGCCCGCCGGTAGCGCGCGAAGCAGGCCGCGCCGCATTCCAGACGCATCAGCGCGCCCTCGGCCATGGCCGTGGCATAGCGCGGATCCTCGGCGACGAGCGGTCGGATGGCCTCGGCATTCCAGGCGGCGGAGTGCTTCACGTCGAGGATGGCATGCAGGTCGAAATAGTGCCGGTCGCCCGCCGGCACCTTCAGCCGCTTGAGCCCCTTGGCGACCAGGGCCGAGCGGCCCGGTGCCGTCTGCTCGATCACCCCGAGCGCGCCGACCGAGTGGTAGGCATAGCGCCGGTTGGCCGCGAGCGCGGCCATGGTGTTAGCCAGCGCGAGGGACTCCCACACCGTCGTCTCGATCCGCGGCTCCAGGCCGAGCCGGTGCGCGAGCGTCTCCAGCAGCGGGCCATGCATGCCCTTCGGATTGCCACGGCCCATCTCGTCCCAGTAGTTGCGGGCGATCTCGAGCTTCGGCTGCTGCGGCATCCGCACCTGGGTCAGCGCCGCCAGGTCCTCGAAGCCCGCCTCGCCGGCGACCTCCTGCGTCAGGAACCAGCGCATCTCCGCCATCGAGGCCCGCTCGGCGAGCCAGGGGAAGAGCGGGTCGCCCTGGCCGGGGCCGCTGCGGTCCAGCTCCTCGAACCAGGCGACGAAGCCGTCCGGGTCGGTCGGGGCCTCGGCGGCGCGGGCGGCGACCGCGGCGCGGCGCTCCTCGATGAAGGCGATCTCCTCGCGCTCCAGCGCGGCCATCTCCTCCCGGTCCTCGGCCCAGTCGCGTTCGGGCAGGGCCGGGGTGAAGCGGCGGCGGTTGAGCTCGGCGAGCCGGCGTTGCAGCCGATCCTGCGCGGCGTCCTCCGGCGTGTTCGTCGGGTACAGGCTGCCTTCAGGCATCGGTCAACTCCTTGGCTTCGTGACGGTGAGGACGACCGCGGCGATGCGGTCGGCCCGGTCATAGGTGTCGCCTTCCAGCTCCTCGCCGAAGACGTCCGGATCGGCCTCGCGGTAGCCCCAGGCAAGGCCGCTTCCGGCGAGGCGCCGCGTCGCGGCGTCGAGGAAGGCATCCTGGCCGTCCACGATGGCGACGCCGGTGTAGAGAAGGAGGGTGCCGCCCGGCGCGAGGCGCCCGAGCGCGGCCTCCAGGATGGCGATGGAGAGCCCCTCGCCCAGCGCCCCGCCGCCATGCCGGTAGGCCCGCCGCGCCGGGTCGAGCAGGTAGGGCGGGTTGGACACGATGAGGTCGAACTCGCCACCCACCCCGCCCAGAAGGTCGCTCCGCAGCGCCATGGCGCGCGTGGCGCCGGCGAGCGCGGCATTGACCCGCGCGAGGCGGAGCGCGACCTCGTTGATGTCGAGCATCGCCACCTCCGCCTCCGGCCGGGCCTTGGCGATGACGATCCCGCCCGGGCCCGCGCCGCAGCCGATATCGGCCGCGCGCCGGATGGGCGCGGTGCGGGTGGCGAGCTCCGCCTGGATGGCCGCGGCGAAGCGATAGGTGTCGGGGCCGAAGAACACCGCATCGGCGGCGCTGGTCGGGAAGGCAGAATGGAGGAAGAGCTCGCCGGCGAGGGAGGAGAGCCGCACCAGGCTGCGCCACAGCCCGCCCTCCGCCTCGGGCACCGCTGCCTCGGCCCGGCGCATCAGCTCGAACAGGCCGGGCGGCATCACCTCCGGCGCGAAGGGGCGGCTCCAGCCGAGGACGCCGCGGAGGTCCCGCGCCACGGCATTGCCGGGCCGGCGGTTGACCCGGGCATGCGTCGCAGGCGTCGGCGTGACGAAGCCGTAGCCCGTATCTCGTACCGCCTCTGCAAGGGCGAGCAGCGATGCATCGGACTGGTGAAAGGAGGACGGGCGAGCCATTCGGGCAGATCGAACGGCTGCTGTGGCATCAGGTTCCGCCCGTCGGAGGCGGGCCGGTCCTCAAGCCTGCATCAGCACCCGTACATGCGCCGCCGTGCTGGAGGCCAGCGCGTCGAGGTCGTAGCCGCCCTCCAGCAGGCTGACGACGCGCCCGCCGCAGCGCCGCTCGGCGATGGCGCAGAGCGCCTCCGTCACCCAGGCGAAATCCGCCTCGCGCAGGCGCAGCTGGGCCAGCGGGTCCCGCGCATGGGCATCGAACCCGGCCGAGATCACCAGCAGGTCCGGATCGAATCCCTCGATCGCGGGCAGCAGCCCCTCCCAGGCCTCGCGGAACGCCGCCCCGTCCGCCCCGGCCCGAAGCGGAGCGTTGAAGATGTTGCCGCAGCCGCGCTCCCGCCGGTCGCCCGTGCCCGGGTAGAGCGGCCATTGGTGCGAGGAGGCGTAGAGGATGGTCCCATCCGCCTCGACGCAGGCCTGGCTGCCATTGCCGTGATGGACGTCGAAATCGATGATGGCGACGCGCTCCGCCCCATGCGCCGCCTGGGCATGGCGGGCCGCGACCACGGCATTGGCGAAGAAGCAGAAGCCCATCGGCCGCGCCGGCTCGGCATGGTGGCCCGGCGGGCGGGTGGCGCAGAAGGCGCGGCGCACCTCGCCCCGCATCACGGCGTCGACGGCCACCGTGGCGGCGCCGGCGGCGCGGAGCGCGGCCTCGGCGCTGCCGGCGCTCATCACCGTATCGGCATCGAGGGCGATGCTTTCGCCGGGGGCCGGACGGATGCTGAGAATCGCCTCGACATAGTGGCGGGGATGGGCGCGCTCGAGCTGCTCGACCGTCGCCTCCGGCGCCTCGGCGCGGATGAGGTCGCTGAACTCCTCCGCCTCCAGCGCCGCGAGCACGGCGCGCAGCCGGTCCGGGCATTCCGGATGGTACTCGCCCGTCTCGTGGCGCAGGCAGGCGCGGTGGCTCAGCAGCAGCACGCTCATGCGGCCTCCCTCTTCTGCAGGACGAAGCGCCAGACGCCCTCCGCCTCCCCGGCCTCGACCAGGGCATGGCCGGTCTCGGCGCAAAAGGCGGGGAAGTCCCGGGCGGCGGCCGGATCGGTGGCGAGCACGACGAGGCGCCCGCCGGGCGGGAGGGCCCGCAGCGCCTTGTTGGCCTTCAGCACCGGGAGCGGGCAGGAGAGCCCCTGCACATCGAGCAGCGTTTCCGACATGCTGGGGAGGACAGCACCCGGCCCCTCCCATGACAAGCACCATGCCCTTCCGCCTCGGCATCGACCTCGGCGGCACCAAGACGGAGATCGCGGCGCTCGATGCCGCGGGCGCCCTGCGGCTCCGCCGCCGCGCGCCGACGCCGCCCGACTATGGCGGCGTCATCGCCCTCATCGGCGGGTTGGTGGAGGCGGCGGAGGCGGAGCTCGGGGGGCAGGGCTCGGTCGGCATCGGCATCCCCGGCAGCCTCTCGCCGGCGACGGGGCTGGTGCGGGGGGCGAACTCCACCTGGCTCAACGGCGGGCGGCTGGACGTGGACCTGGCTGCGCGGCTCGGCCGGCCGGTGCGGGTCTCGAACGATGCCAACTGCCTCGCCATGAGCGAGGCGGCGGACGGGGCGGGGGCCGGCTATCGCCGGGTCTTCGCCGTCATCCTCGGCACCGGCTGCGGGGCGGGGATCACCACGGAGGGCCGGATCGAGGAGGGGCGCAACCGCATCGCCGGGGAATGGGGGCACAACCCGCTGCCCTGGATGACGCCGGAGGAGTATCCGGGCCCCGCCTGCTGGTGCGGGCGGCGCGGCTGCATCGAGACCTTCCTCTGCGGCCCGGCGCTGGCCGCCGATGCGGATGGGCCGGGCGCGCGCGATGCCGGCGGGCTGCCGGCGCGGGCGGCGGCGGGGGATGCGGCGGCGGCGGGAGCGCTCGCCCGCCATGCCGACCGGCTGGCCAGGGCGCTTGCCCATGTGATCAACCTGCTCGACCCGGACTGCGTCGTCCTCGCCGGCGGCCTCTCCAACATGGCGCATCTCTACGAGGAGGTGCCGCGGCGCTGGGGCGGCTTCGTCTTCTCCGACGTGGTGGGGACGCCGCTGCTCAAGGCGAGGCATGGCGACAGCTCCGGCGTGCTCGGCGCGGCGCGGCTGTGGGACTGACATGCCCGCCCTCTGCCGCGACTGCTTCCGCGAGGTGCCCGAGGCGCGGGCCGCCTGCCCGGCCTGCGGCTCGCGCCGCGTCGTGCGGCACCCGGAGCTGTTCGGCCTCACCGTCGCGCATGTCGACTGCGACGCCTTCTACGCCAGCATCGAGAAGCGGGACCGGCCGGAGCTGCTGGCCATGCCCGTCATCGTCGGCGGCGGCAGGCGGGGCGTGGTCGCGGCCTGCTGCTACATCGCCCGCACCCGCGGCGTGCGCAGCGCCATGCCGATGTTCAAGGCGCTGGCGCTCTGCCCCGATGCCGTCGTCATCAGGCCGGAGATGGCAAAATACGCGGCCGCGGCACGGCAGATCCGCGGGCTGATGGAGGGGCTGACGCCGCTCGTCCAGCCGCTCTCGATCGACGAGGCGGTGCTCGACCTGCGCGGCACGGCGGCGCTGCACCGCGCCCCGCCGGCCGCGGTGCTCGCCCGCTTCGCCCGCGAGGTGGAGCGGGAGGTGGGCGTCACCGTCTCCATCGGCCTCGCCGCCAACCGGCTGATGGGCAAGCTGGCGGCGGAGCGGGACAAGCCGCGCGGCTTCGCCGTCATCGGCGCCGGGGAGGCGGCCGGGTGGCTGGCGCCGCAGCCCGTCACCCTGCTGCCCGGCGTCGGGCCGGCGCTGGCGCGGAGGCTTGAGGCGGCGGGCTTCACCCGGCTCGGCCAGCTCGCGGCGCTCACCCCGATCGAGGCGGCGCGGCGCTTCGGCGAGGAGGGACCGGGCCTCGTCGCCCGCGCGCGGGGCGAGGACAGCCGCACGGTCAATCCGGAGCGCGAGACCAAGAGCATCAGTGCCGAGACCACCTTCGACCGCGACCTCGCCACCGTGCCGGAGCTGGAGGCGCCGCTCTGGCGGATGTGCGAGAAGCTGGCGCGGCGCCTGCGGGAGAAGGAGCTGGCGGCGGGCGGCATCGTCCTGAAGCTGAAGACCGCCGGCTTCGCGCTCCGCACCCGCAATGCCCGCCTGCCCTCCCCCACCCGCCTACCGGAGACGCTCTTCGCCGCCGCCCGGCCATTGCTGCTGCGCGAGGCGGATGGCACGCCCTTCCGGCTGATCGGCATCGGCGCGCAGCCGCTGGCGCCGGCCGCCGGCGCCGACCGGGGCGACCTCGCCGACCTGGAGGCGCCGAGGCGCGCCGCGCGCTGGCAGGCGGTGGAGGCGCTGCGCGCACGCTTCGGCGAGGCGGCGGTGATGCAGGGGCGCGGGCTGAAGCCGCGGGCGTGACGCCGGGCCGCCGTCGCGCTACAGCGCGGCGCATGATCCCGATCTCCGATGCCATCCCCCGTGCGGCCCTGGTCACCGGCGGCGCCAAGCGCCTGGGCCGGGCAATCGCGCTCGGCCTCGCCGAGGCCGGCTTCGACGTGGCCATCCATTACGCGGGCAGCGCCGAGGCGGCGGCGGAGACGGCGGAGGCGATCCGCGCCCTCGGGCGCCGCTCCCTGGCGCTGCAGGCCGATCTCGGCCGGGAGGCGGGGACGGCGCGGCTGCTGCCGGAGGCGACGGCGGCGCTCGGCCCCATCGGGGTGCTGGTCAACAACGCCAGCACCTTCGAGCGCGACGAATGGGCGGATGCGACGCGGGAGAGCTGGGACCGGCATCTCGAGCCCAATCTCCGCGCGCCCTTCCTGCTGGCCCAGGCCATGGCCCGTGCCTTGCCCGCCGAGGCGGAGGGGCTGGTGCTCAACATGCTCGACCAGCGGGTCTGGTCGCTGACGCCGCATTTCACCAGCTACACCCTCTCCAAGGCCGGGCTCTGGGCGCTGACCCGGACGCTGGCGCTGGCCCTCGCCCCGCGCATCCGGGTGAACGGCATCGGGCCGGGCCCTGCCCTGCCGAGCCCGCGCCAGAGCGAGGAGCAGTTCCGCCGCCAATGCCAGTCGGTCCCGCTCCGCCGCGGCACCAGCCCGGAGGAGATCGCCCGGGCGGCGCTCGCCATCCTCGCCCTGCCCTCGATGACCGGGCAGATGATCGCCCTCGACGGCGGGCAGCACCTGCAATGGGCGCCGAGCGCCGAGGCCGGGGCGCCGGAGGAATGAATGCCCCGGATGCGGCGCGGCGGCTGCGCTTGGTCTTCGTCCGCGGCCTCGTCCTGCAGGCGCGGCTCGGCATCTACCCGCACGAGAAGGCGCAGCCGCAGCGCGTCGTCATCGGCGTCGAACTTGCGGTTGAGGACGAGTCGGCACCGGCCTCGGTCGGGCCGGACGAGCTGCGGCGGGTGGTGAACTACGAAAGCGTCGTGCGCGCCGCCCGCGCCGCCGCCGAGGACGGGCACACGCTGCTGGTCGAGACCCTTGCCGAGCGGATCGCCGCGGCGGCGCTGGCGGACCCTCGGGTCGCATCCGCTCGCGTCACGGTTGAGAAGCCGGACGCATTTCAAGACGCCGCAACCGTAGGCGTTACGATAGAGCGAACGCGCAATCGGGCCGAATGAATTGGCAGAGCATCAACGGTTCCCGCGAAAATCATCCACCGGAAAATTTGACACCCACGATGTCGTGAGGTCTGTCAAGGCCAACATAGGTCTTGACCTGTCAACCGAAGGGCTCAAAACAGAAAAATGTTTAATATCAACATGTTGCGGAAATGCTCAAAATTCGCGCAATCCCTTATGACTGGCGGATGACAGCCATTTCCGGCCCTCTGCCCGCACCGCATCCACAGAGTTTTCCACAGGATCGGTGGAGAAACCTCCGTTGCGATGCGGCGGCCGCTTACCCTTATCACCGGGTATGAGTGACGCCGGCACCACGCCCGAATCAACCCTAGCAGAAGCCGATACCGCCCCGGTCATGGAGGGCGTCCGGGTCATCGAGACGGCGCTGGCCACCCTGCCCCTCTCGCCCGGCGTCTACCGGATGCTCGATGCCAAGGGCGATGCCCTTTACGTGGGCAAGGCGCGGGCGCTGAAGAAGCGGGTCGTCGCCTATACCCAGGTCGGCCGGCTGCCCGAGCGGCTGCGGCGCATGGTGCATGAGACGCGGAGCCTCGAGGTCATCACCACCGCCTCGGAGGCGGAGGCGCTGCTGCTCGAGGCCAACCTCATCAAGAAGTTGCGGCCGCGCTACAACATCGTCCTCCGCGACGACAAGTCCTATCCCTGGCTGGTGCTGACCGAGGACCACCCCTATCCGCAGATCACCAAGCATCGCGGCGAGCGGCGCAAGGGGGCGAGCTACTGGGGTCCCTTCGCCTCGGCCTGGGCGGTCAACCAGACACTGACCGCCCTGCAGCGCGTCTTCCTGTTGCGCTCCTGCCGGGACACGGTCTTCGACAGCCGCGACCGGCCCTGCCTGCTCTACCAGATCCGCCGCTGCTCGGCGCCCTGCGTCGACCGCATCTCGAAGGAGGACTACGCGGAGCTGGTGCAGGAGGCAAAGCAGTTCCTCTCCGGCGAGACCCCCTCCATCCAGAAGACCCTGGCGCGCGAGATGGAGGAGGCGGCGGAGCGTCTGGAATTCGAACGCGCGGCGGCGATCCGCGACCGCATCCGCGGCCTGACCCATGTGCAGGGGCGCGACCGGATCAATATGGAAGGGATCGGCGATGCCGATGTCGTGGCGCTGCACCAGCTCGCCGGTCAGACCTGCGTCCAGGTCTTCTTCTTCCGCGGCGGGCGGAACAACGGCAACCGGCCCTATTTCCTCTCCAAGGGCGAGCAGGGGCCGGAGGAGGTGATCGGCGCCTTCCTCGGCCAGCTCTATGACGACCTGCCGCCGCCGCCCCTCGTCCTGCTCAGCCACGAGCCGGCGGAGCGGGCGCTGATCGCCGAGGCGCTCACCATCAAGGCCGGCCGAAAGGTGGAGCTGCACCGGCCGCAGCGCGGCGACAAGCGTGCGGCGGTCGAGCATGCCGAGACCAATGCGCGCGAGGCGCTGGAGCGCCGCATGGCCGAGGGCACGGCGCAGCAGACGCTGCTGCAGGGCGTCGCCACCCTCTTCGACCTGCCCGCCATGCCGGAGCGGATCGAGGTCTACGACAACAGCCACATCCAGGGCGCGCATGCCTACGGGGTGATGGTCGCCGCCGGGCCGAGCGGCTTCCTCAAGCAGGCCTACCGGAAATTCTCGATCCGCGGCCCCGTCAGGCCGGGCGACGACTTCGGCATGATGCGCGAGGTCTTCGAGCGCCGCTTCGGCCGCGCGCTGAAGGAGGACCCGGAGCGCGAGAGCGGCACCTGGCCCGACCTGGTGCTGATCGATGGCGGGCTCGGCCAGCTCAATGCCGCGCGGGAGATCATGGCCGAGCTCGGCGCGCATGACATCCCGCTGGTCGCCGTCGCCAAGGGGCCCGACCGGGATGCCGGGCGGGAATGGTTCCATCGCACCGGGCAGGCCCCCTTCCAGCTGCCGCCGCGGGACCCGGTGCTCTACTACCTGCAGAGGCTGCGGGACGAGGCGCATCGCTTCGCCATCACCACGCACCGGGCGGGGCGGTCGAAGGCGCTCACCACCTCGGAGCTCGACGAGATCCCGGGCGTCGGCAGCGCGTTGAAGCGGAAGCTCCTCAACCATTTCGGCTCGGCCCGCGGGGTGCGGAATGCGGCGCTGGAGGACCTCGAGAATGCGCCCGGCATCGGCCCGACGGTCGCGCGCAAGATTCACGATCACTTCCACCCCGGTGGCGGCTGAAGACCGTGACTGGACGCAGGCCCGCCGCTCCGTCATGACTGCGCCGACATGCCGACCGACCTGCCGAACCTGCTGACGCTGTCGCGCATCGCGGCGATCCCGCTGCTGGTGCTGCTGGTGGCGCTGCGCACGCCCTGGGGCGATGTCGGCGCCTGCCTGGTCTTCTCGCTCGCCGCCATCACCGACTATTTCGACGGCAAGATCGCCCGGCAGCGGCAGAGCATCTCCGGCTTCGGCCGTATGCTGGACCCGATCGCCGACAAGCTGCTGGTCGGCGCGGCGCTGATGCTGCTGGCCGGGCTCGACCGTCTGCCGGGGCTGGCGCTCTATCCGGCGATCCTCATCCTGCTGCGGGAGATCCTGGTCTCCGGCCTCCG
This sequence comes from Belnapia sp., assembly GCF_059504005.1. Lineage (NCBI taxonomy): Bacteria > Pseudomonadati > Pseudomonadota > Alphaproteobacteria > Acetobacterales > Roseomonadaceae > Belnapia > Belnapia sp. Next base: position 105,595 of record NZ_JCACHU010000044.1, read on the forward strand.
CGAGTACCTGGCCGAGCTGCGGATCGGGCTGCCGGTGACAAAGCTCGCCAAGTGGAAGACCGGCTTCCAGATGGGCGCGCTCGGCACGCTGATCGCCGGCGAGACGGGGGCGGCGGTGCTGCACCTCTCCTTCCTGCCCGTGGCGCTGATCGGCGAGGCGATGCTCTGGACGGCGGCGGCGCTGACGCTGGTCACCGGTTGGGACTACCTGCTCGCCGGGCTGCGCAATGCGGGGACGACTTCGCCACCGAAGCCGCCCGACCGTCACGCGGAACCCGCCATCCGTCCGTGACGCTCTTTCGCTTGAGGCGCGGCCGGCGGCAGCGCATGGTGCAGCCGATTCCCGACCGGGCCGGCGCCCTGGCGGACCACAGGAGTTGACGATGCGACGGATTGGCGGATCGGCGGCGGCACTCGGCCTGGCCGCGCTGCTCGCGGGGTGCGGCTGGGCGGACCGGGCCAGCTATTCCGCGGTGGACGGCATCACCAATGCCGGCGCCGCCATAGGCATGCCCTGGGGCCGCAACCGGCCAGTGCCGATGGAGCAAAGCGAGACGATCGCCCGCGTCACCGGCAATTCGCCGCAGGTGGCCCTGCTGCAGCCGGAGGAGGGAAATGTCTGGCCGGCACAGGAGGGCCCGCGCGCGACCCTCGCCAATCCGGATGCGGCGATGCGCAACATCCCGGCCTACCGCCCTGGCGAACTCGACCGCATGTCGGCCCCGGCCGGCCGCTCCACCTGGCAGCCAACCGACCCGCCCCCGGTGCGCGGCGTGCCGCCCGGCCTCAGCGGCAGCTCCTCCCCGCCCCCCCCGCCGGTCCAGCAACTGGAGCCGCCGCGCGCCACCGTCTACCCGCCGCCGCCCGGCGCCAACTCCCCTCCCCCCCGCCGGCTCGAGGGGCGGGTGATCCAGGCGCCCTCCGGCCCTGTCACCAGCACGGGCGGCACCGACCGGGTGCAGAGCTACGTCACCCCGGGCGGCGGCGTCGGCACGCTGCACAATGACGGCAATACCACCACCCTGTTCGGCCCCAACGGTCAGGTCCAGACCATGCCGACGCCGCGCTGAGGCCATTCGGTGCGGGTTCTCTACTTTGCCTGGGTGAAGCAGCGCGTCGGGGTGGCCGAGGAGGAGGTCGCCCCGCCGCCAGAGGTGCGGGACGTGGCCGGGCTGATCGACTGGCTCGCCGGCCGCAGTGCGGGCCATGCCGAGGCCTTCGCCAACCGGCGCACCATCCGCGCCGCCGTGAACCAGGATTTCGCCGGGCCCGACCATCCGGTGGCGGCGGGCGACGAGGTCGCCTTCTTCCCGCCGGTGACGGGCGGATGACGCCGCGCATCGCCATCCAGGAGGAGCCCTTCGACCTGGCGGCCGAGATGGCGCGGCTGACCGAGGGGCGGCGGGATGTCGGCGGGCTGGGGAGCTTCGTCGGGCTGTGCCGGGCGGATGACGGGCTGGCGGCGATGGTGCTCGAGCACTATCCCGGCATGACCGAGCGGGCCATCGGCCGCATCGCCGGGCAGGCGGCGGAGCGCTGGCCGCTGCTCGGCCTGACGGTGATCCACCGGGTCGGGCGGCTGGAGCCGGGGGCGCCGATCGTGCTGGTGCTGACCGCCTCCGCCCATCGCACCGCGGCGCTCGAAAGCTGCGCCTTCCTCATCGACTGGCTGAAGACCGGCGCGCCCTTCTGGAAGCGCGAGGAATTCGCGGGCGGCGCCGAGCGCTGGGTGGAGGCCAGGCCAGCCGACGATGCCGCGGCGGCGCGCTGGACGCCGGCTTGACCCTCGGCCCCCTCGCCCGCGTGGAGCTGGCCTGCCACGACCTGGCGCGGCAGCGGGACTTCTATGGGCGCGTGCTCGGCCTGCCGGCGATGGGGCCGGGCTCCGCCTTCGCGCTCGGGCCGGTGGAGCTGGCGCTGCGGCCGCGGGGGGATGCGCTCTTCGCCGCCTCCGTCGCGCCGGGGGAGCCGGCGACGCTGCTCGCCTTCCCGGTCGAGGATGCGGAGCTCGATCGCTGGCACCGGCGGATGCTGACGCTGCGCATCGCCGTCCTGGAGGCGCCGGGGCCGGCGGGGGCGCCGCCCCGCGTCATGCGGGTCGCCGATCCGGAGGGCAACCTCATCGAGCTTTTCGTCCCGGCGTGAGTCTGCTGCTCGGCGCGCTGCTGCTGACCTGGCCGGCGCTGCTCAACGGGTATCCGCTGGTCTTCAGCGACACCGGTGCCTTCCTCGCGCTCACCGTCGAGCGCTGGCCGGTTTGGGACAAGCCGCCGGCCTATGGGCTGGCGCTGCATGCCTTCCACTGGCGCCTGAGCCTGTGGGGGCCGCTGCTGGCGCAAGGGCTGCTGCTTTCCTGGCTGCTGCGGCAGGTGCAGCGGGCGATGACGGGACAGGAGGGGCATCTGCTGCTCTGCGCCGGGCTGGCGGCGGGGAGCGCGGCGCCCTGGTTCGGCGCGCTGCTGATGCCGGACCTGCTGGCGCCGATGCTGGTGCTCGCCGTCGTGCTGCTGGGCTTCGTCGAGCTCGGCCGGCGGGAGCGGCTCGGCCTGCAGGCGCTGGCGACTTTTGCCGTCGCCGCGCATCCCTCGCACCTGCCGCTCGGCCTTGCTCTGCTGCTGCTGGTCGCGGCGCTCAGGGGAATGGCAAGGCGCTGCCTGCTGCCGATCGGGCTGGCGATCGGGCTGCTGGTCGCCGGCAACTGGGCGATGCATGGGCGGCCGGCGCTCTCGCCCCACGGCGCGCTCTTCCCGCTCGCGCGGCTGGTGGCGGACGGGCCGGCGGCGCGGACCATCGAGGCACGCTGCCCGGAGGCGGGCTGGTCGCTCTGCGCCTGGGTCGGGCAGCTGCCGGCCGATTCGGACGACTTCCTCTGGCAGGCGGATGGCCCGGTCTGGAGCGCGCCGGACGGGCCGATCGGCCTAGCGCCGGAGGCGACCGCCATCCTCGCCGAGACGCTGCGGCGGGAGCCGCTCGGCGTGCTCCGCGCCATGCTCGGGAACGGGTGGCGGCAGCTGCTGCGCAACCGGGTGGGGGATACGCTCGGGCCGGAGAACCTGGCCGGCTCGGTCGGCCATCAGCTCGCGCTCGGCTTCCCCGCGGGCGAGCAGCGGCGCTTCGCCGAGGGGCTGCAGGCGCGCGGGCTGCTGCGGATCATGGCGGCACCCTTCCTCGTCCTGCATCTGCTGGTGCTGGCGCTCGGCGCGGCGGGGGCGGTGCTCGGCGGCTGGCGGGCCTGGCGCGTGGGGGACCGGGCGATGCTCGGGCTCGTCGGCTGCGTCCTAGTCGGCATCGCGGTGAATGCGCTGGTGACGGGCGGGCTCTCCGGGCCGCATGACCGCTACGGCGCGCGCATCGCCTGGTTGCTGCCGCTCGCCGCGCTGCTGGCGCTTCGGCCGGCCGCGAAGCATGCGGCAGGGGCCGAGGCGAAGCTCGGGGCATGATCCCGCTTCACGACACGCTGCCGGTCGCCGGCGCCTTCCTTCTCGCCGGCTTCGTCAAGGGCATCGCCGGCTTCGGCCTGCCGACGGTGACGCTCGGCCTGCTCGCCCTCACCCGGCCGTTGCCGGATGCCATGGCGCTGATGCTGGTGCCGACGCTTGCGACCAATCTCTGGCAGGCCTTCGTCGGGCCGCATCTCGGGGCGGCGCTGCGGCGGCTCTGGCCCTTCCTGCTGGCGGCGGGCCTCGGAGCGCTGGCGGGGACGGGCGTCCTGGCGCGGTCGGATGCGGTGGTGCTCTCCGGGCTGCTCGGGCTGCTGCTGGTGGCCTCGGCGGTGCTGTCGCTCTCCGGCTGGCCGGTGCCGCCGCCGGGGCCGCGGCGGGAGCGCTGGGTCTCGCCGGCGGTGGGCCTCGCCTCCGGGATGGTGACGGGGATGACGGGCAGCTTCCTGATGCCGGCGGCGCCCTACCTCGTCGCGCTGCGGCTGCCGCCGGGGGAGTTCATCCAGGGCTTCGGCCTCGGGGTGGTGGTGGCGACGGGGGCGCTGGCCATCGGCCTCGCGGGCGGCGGGCTGCTGCCGGCGGAGCTGGGCCTCGCCTCGCTGGCCGGGGTGGCGCCGGCCTTCCTCGGCATGGCGGCCGGGCAGCGGCTCCGCCAGCGGATGGCGGAGGCGCGGTTCCGCAAGGTGGTGCAGGGGGCGCTCGGGGTGCTGGGCCTCTACCTCGCGGTGAAGGCCTTCATCTAAGCCGTTTGCGCAACTCAGCCTTGGCGATCTTCTCCAGCGTCGCCCGCGGCATGTCCTCCACCACCAGCACCTCGCGCGGCGCCTTGAAGTCGGCGAGGGCGGCGCGGCAGGCGGCGATCACCGCCTCCGGCATCGCCGCCGCCTCGGCGCCTGCGGCGAGCGTGATGAAGGCGACCGGCACCTCGTCCAGCATCGGATGCGGCCTGCCGACGACGGCCACCTCGCGCACGCCGTGGACGCCGAGCACCACCCGCTCGATCTCCGAAGCGGCGACGTTCTCGGCGCCGACCTTCAGCATGTCCTTGGCGCGGTCGGTGAATTGGATGGAGCCGTCCTCGAGCAGGGTGACGAGGTCGCCGGTGGAGAACCATCCCTCGGCATCGAAGGCGGCCGCCGTCGCCGCCGGGTCGTGCAGGTATTCGAAGAACATGGAGACGCCGCGCACCCCGCGGCAGAAGAGGGCGCCGGTGTCGCCCGGGGCGACGGGGCTGCCATCCTCGCGCAGGATGCGGATGTCGTATTCCGGCGCGGCGCGACCGATGGCGCCCGGCCGGTTCGGCACATGCAGGCTGCCGACGATGCCGTGGCTGATCGTCTCCGTCATGCCCCACCAACCGATCGCCGGCACGCCGAGCCGGGCGGCGGCCGGCGGGTCCGAGGTGGCGAAGCCGAACATGCGCAGGTGATGGCCAGGCGGGATCTCCCCCTCCAGCACGGCGCGGAGCGAGAACCAGATGAAGGAGACCCAGGTCGTGCGGTGCCGCAGCGCCACCGGCCAGAAGCGGCTGGTCGACCATTTGGGCTGCAGCACCACCGTCCCGCCTGCCCAGAGCGTCGCCAGCATGGAATAGCCGAGCGCATTGGCATGGAAGAGCGGCAGGTAGACCTGGTGGACATCCTCCGGCACCAGCCCCTCATGCGCGGCATTCACCCGCGCGGCCCAGAGCGCATTGGCATGGGTCCAGACGACGCCCTTGGGGCGGGAGGTCGTGCCGGAGGTGTAGAGGACGGATAGCGGCCGCTCCGGCTCCGGCGCCCGGCGCGGGCGGTCCGTCCCCGCGGCGAAGAGCGCGGCCCAGTCGGCAGTGCCGGTCACGGCGACCCAGCGGAGGCCGGGCGCGGCGGCCTCGACCTGGGCCGCCATGCCCGGCTGGGTGATGGCGGCGACGCTGCGCGAATGCGCGGCGAAATAGGCAAGCTCGTCCCCAGCCGCCCGGGTGTTTGTCAGCACGGCGATGGCGCCGAGCTCGGCAAGGGCGAAATAGGCAAGCAGGAACTCCGGCGCATTCTCATGGTGGACGAGGACGGCGTCGCCCGGGCCGATGCCGCGCCGCGCCAGCCCGGCGGCGAGCTGCCCGACCTCCGCATGGAAGCGGGCATAGCTCCACACCTCCTCCGGCCCTTCGGCCGGGACCCAGGCCAGGAAGGGGTGGCTGCCGCGCTGTCGGGCCTTGGCCGCGAGCAGCCAGGGCAGGTCCATGCCGGCGAAGGGCCCCGGCATCCCGTGCTGGAAACCCGCCATCGCATCCCCCTCCCCGATCCGTTGCGGGGGAGGATGTCAGCCCCGCAGCACCGGCACCAGGGAGAGCAGGAGAAGCGCCGCCATCGCCCGGTTGAACCAGCGGAGCGATGCGGGGCTGCGCAGCAGTCGCGCCGCCCCGAGCCCGACCAGCGCCCAGAGATAGAGGCTGGCAAAGGCGGCCAGGGCGAAGATCGCCGCCAGCAGCAGCGAGGCGCCATAGGCGAGGATGGCCGCGCCTGCGATGACCCAGGCCTTCGGGTTCACCCATTGGAAGAGCGCGGCCTGCACCAGGGTCATCGGGCGGCCGCGTGCCTCGGCGCCGGCCTCGGGCGGCGCTGCGGCCGCGATCTTCCAGGCGAGCCAGGCCATCCAGGCGGCGCCGAGCCAGCGCAGCGCCGCCTGCAGCCCGGGCGAGGCGGCCAGCAGCTCGCCCGCCCCGAGCGCCACCAGGACCAGCATCGCCGGAAAGCCGAGCGAGACGCCCAGCATGTGCGGCAGGCTGCGCCGCATGCCGAAGTTCACCGCCGAGGCGGCGACCATGGCATTGTTCGGCCCCGGCGTCGCCGACATCGCCACCGCGAAGCCGGTCGCCGAGAGAAGCCAGGCCAGGTCCATCCGCACCCTCCCCCATCCTGCCCTCGGGCGATCGGCGCCCGCATCGCGCCATGGCCGGCATCGCCGCGGCGGCGCCCCCGGCAGGCGAGGTGCGCCAGCCGCAGCGGCGCCGGCGCGTCAGGCGCCGGACTTCGCTACCTCCGCCGGGCTCAGCCGCACCAGCGCCTCGTAGTCGGTCATCAGCATGCGGGTGAGGTCGCCCGGCGCGTAGGCGATGCCGGCGATCTCGCGCACCGGCGTCACCTCGGCTGCGGTGCCGGCGAGGAAGACCTCGGAGGCGTCGCGCAGCTCATCGGGGCGGATGGTGCGCTCCACCACCTTCACCTGCCGCTTGCGGGCGAGGCCCATGACGGTGCGGCGGGTGATGCCGTCGAGGAAGCAGACCGGCTTCGGCGTGTGCAGCTCGCCGCCCATGTTGAAGAAGATGTTGGCTCCCGTCGCCTCGGCCACGTCGCCCTTGTAGTCGAGCATGAGCGCGTCGTCGAAGCCCTCGTCGGTCGCGGCATGCTTCGACATGGTGCCGATCATGTAGAGGCCGGAGGCCTTGGAGGCGGTCGGCGCGGTGTCCGGCGCCGGGCGCCGCCACTTGGCCATGGCGAGGCGGACGCCAGCCATGCGCTGCTCCACCCCGAAATAGGCGCCCCATTCCCAGGCGGCGATGGCGAGGTGGGTTTTGTTGAGCCGCGCCGCGACGCCCATCTCCTCCGAGCCGCGCCAGGCGATCGGCCGCACATAGGCATCGGTGAAGCCGTTCCGCGCCACGGCCTCCTGGCAAGCGGCGTCGATCTGCTCGGCGGTGTAGGGAATCTCGAAGCCGAGGATGCGGGCGGAGGCGATCAGCCGCTCGGTATGCTCCCGCAGCTTGAAGATATTCCCGGAATAGGCCCTCTCGCCCTCGAACACGGCGCTGGCATAGTGCAGCCCATGCGAGAGGACATGCAGCCTGGCATCCCGCCAGGGGAGGAACTCCCCGTCCCACCAGATCCAGCCATCCCGGTCGTCGTAAGGAATGAGTGCCATAACCGCGTACCTCCGCAATATACTTGCTTGCTGCCAGGGCAGGTTAGAATGATCGGGAAAAATGTGTCAATGTTGCTGACCAAAATGGACCCCAGCAAACCGCATGGCTGCCATGCCCGACACGGCTGACGCACCCCCGACGGCCGCGCCCGTCGGCGCCGGGCGCAACCTGCTCTTCCTCCGCGAGGAGGAGCTGCGGCTGGCGCAGGACCTGTTGTTCTTCGGCTACCGCGACTTCACCGCGGGCGCCGACCAGATCCTCGCCGAGCTCGGCATGGGCCGGGCGCATCACCGGGTGCTGCATTTCGTCGGGCGCCGGCCGGGGATCACGGTGGGCGACCTTCTGGGCATCCTCGGCATCACTAAGCAGTCGCTCGGCCGGGTGCTGACGCCGCTGATGGAGGAAGGCTACGTGCTGCAATCGGCCGGGCGCAACGACCGGCGGCAGCGCCTGCTCTCCCTGACGCCGAAGGGCGAGGCGCTGGAACGGCGCCTGTTCGAGCGGCAGCGGGAGTGGGTGATGCGGGCTTATCGCGAGGCCGGGCCGGTGGCGGTGGAGGGCTTCCGCCGTGTCATGCGCGGGCTGATGGGCCCGGAGGCGCGCAGCCAGCTCGAGCGGCTGGAGCAGCGCCCGCAGCATCTTCCCCTCGAGCGTCCGTCGCCACAGATTGCCCGCGGACGGGGTGACGCCCCCGGCTCCGCCTGAAGAGGAATGCCCGCGATGCCTGCCGAGGCCACCATTGCCGACAACGCCCATCTGCTGGTGGTGGATGATGATGCGCGGCTGCGGGCGCTGCTGCAGCGCTTCCTGTCGGAGCAGGGATTCCGCGTCAGCACTGCCGCCGATGCCGCGGCGGCGCGGGCGCAGCTCGCCGCCGTGGCCTATGACCTGCTGGTGCTCGACGTGATGATGCCGGGCGAGACCGGGCTCGAGCTGGTCGAGTCGCTCCGCCGCCAGGGCAAGGACGTGCCGGTGCTGATGCTGACGGCGCGCGGCGGGCCCGAGGATCGCGTCGCCGGCTTCGAGATGGGCGCCGACGACTACCTGGCGAAGCCCTTCGAGCCGCGCGAGCTGGCGCTCCGCATCCGCACCATCCTCCGCCGCGTGGCGCCGCCGGCGCAGCCGCTGACCGTGGCGCCCGTCCAGCTCGGCATGCGCTGGTTCGATGCCGAGCGCTCGGAGCTGCGCGGGCCGGAGGGCACGGTGCGGCTCACCGGCGGCGAGGCCGCGCTGCTCGACGCCCTGGCCCGCCGCGCCGGGGACGTGCTGAGCCGCGAGGAGATCGCTGCCGCCCTCGGCACGCCGGAGGCCGGCGAGCGGGCGATCGACGTGCAGGTCACGCGGCTGCGGCGGAAGATCGAGCCGGATCCGCGCGAGCCGCGCTACCTGCATACCGTGCGGCACCGCGGCTACGTGCTGCGGCCGGGGCCCTGACCATGGTCTGGCGATCGAATGACCATTCCCTCGCGGTGCCGCCCCTCCGAGGCCTGATCTGATGCCCGGACCCGTGATGGCCGGCCTCCGGCGGCTGCTGCCGCGCTCGCTGCTGGCGCGCTCCGTGCTGATCATCCTGGCGCCGATGCTGGTGCTGCAGGCGGTGGCGCTGCAGCTCTTCTACGGCGGGCACCTCGACGTCATCTCGCGCCGGCTGGCGGGCGGCGTCGCCGGGGACGTCGCCTTCGTCGCCGAGCTGATCCGGCGCGAGCCGGAGGCGCAGCATCCCTGGATCTTCCGCGAGGCCTCCTGGCGGCTCGACCTGGGGCTGGCCTTCGAGCCGGGTGCCATCATCCAGGGCGAGCGGCGGCCGAGCATGTCCATCCTGCCGCTCGAGGAGGACCTCAACAACGCGCTCGGCGAACGGGTCCGGGCGCGCTTCGACACGGATTGGCAGAGCGATCCGCGCAGCGTCATCATCCGCGTGCAGCTGCCGGACGGCGTGCTGCATGTGGAGGCGCCGCGGAAGCGCCTCTTCACCGCGACGCTCTACCTCTTCGTCATCTGGCTGGTGGGCTCGGCGCTCCTGCTCTCGGGCGTCGCCATCCTCTTCATGAAGAACCAGGTGCGGGCGATCCGGCGGCTGGCGGCGGCGGCGGAGGCCTTCGGCCTCGGGCGCGATGTGGGTCCGATCAAGCCGGAGGGGGCGAGCGAGGTGCGGCAGGCGGCAGCCGCCTTCAACCGCATGCGGGAGCGCATCCGCCGCTTCGTCGGCCAGCGGACGGAGATGCTGGCCGGCATCAGCCATGACCTGCGCACGCCGCTGACGCGCATGCGCCTCGGCGTCTCCATGCTGCCGCGGGTGCCGGAGGCGGAGGAGGACATCGCCGCCCTCACCCAGGACATGGAGGAGATGGAGCGGATGATCGCCGCCTATCTCGCCTTCGCCCGCGGCGAGGGCACGGAGCAGGCCCGCCCAGCCGACCTGGTGGAGCTGGTGCAGGACGTGGCGGCGAAGGCGCGGCGCTCCGGCGCGGCGGTGGAGGTGGCAGCACCGGGCCGGCTGGCCCTGCCGCTCCGGCCGGATGCGGTGCGGCGCTGCCTCGGCAACCTGATCGACAATGCGCGGCGGCATGCCCGGCGCGTCGCCGTCGCGGTGGAGACGGTGCCGCGGCCCGACCCGGCGGGGCCAGGGGGGGGACCAGGGGGCGAGGGCCAGTCGCTCTGGGCGCAGGTGACGGTGGATGACGATGGGCCTGGCATTCCGGCCGGGGAGCGGGAGGGCGCCTTCAAGCCCTTCGCCACCGGGCGGCCGGATGGGACGGGGCTGGGCCTCGCCATCGCCCGGGACATCGTGCGCGCCCATGGCGGGGACATCCTGCTGGAGGAGAGCCCGCTCGGCGGCTTGCGGGCCCGGCTGCTGCTGCCGGTCTAGCTCAGAACAGCGCGGCGAAGGGCAGCAGCGTCACCGCTTCCCCAGGTGCGACGGCGAGCACGGGCTCCGGCAGCTCGGCGAAGGCGTCGCTCTCGGTGAGGGAGCTGAGCAGGCCAGCGCCCTCCCGCCCGAATTTGGTGGCGATGCCGTTGCGGACCTGCACCCGGACGTATTCGCGCCGGCCTGCCTTCTTGCGGTAGGCGAAGCCGGCCTCGGCCCGGATTCGCAGCAGGGGCTCGGGCGCGGCGCCGGCGAGGCGGAGCACGAGCGGCCGCGCCAGATGCAGGAAGGTGACGACGGCCGCCACCGGATTGCCCGGCAGGCCGACCACCGGCGTCCCCCCGATCACCCCCATCGCCGCGGGCCGCCCCGGCTTCACCGCCAGCCGCCAGAAGACGAGGCGGCCTCCCTGCTCGATGGCGGTGCGGACATGGTCCTCCTCCCCCGTGCTGACGCCGCCCGAGGTCAGCAGCAGGTCATGCGTGCCGGCCGCTGCGCGCAGCGCCGCCGCGGTCGCCGCAGGGTCGTCGGGGAGGACGCCGAGGTCGCTGGCCGCGACCGGCAGCCGGGCCAGCAGGGCGAGCAGGGTGAAGCGGTTGCTGTCATAGGCCTGCGCCGGGCCGAGCGGCCGGCCGGGCGCGGCCAGCTCATCCCCCGTCGAGAAGACGCCGACCCGGACGCGCGGGCGGACCGGCAGCCGCGCGCAGCCGAGTGCCGCGGCAAGGCCGATCTCCGGCGCACGAAGCCGGCGGCCCTCCGGCAGGGCAAGGGCACCCTCGGCCACATCCTCGCCGGCCGGGCGGGCATTGGCGCCGGGCTTGAGGCCGGGCAGGACCCAGATGCCAGCGGCCTCGGCCTCGGCATCCTCCTGCATCACCACCGTATCGGCGCCGGGCGGCATGGGGGCTCCGGTGAAGATCCGGGCGGCGTGGCGGGGCGGCAGCGCCGCCGCCATCGCATGGCCGGCGGCGATGCGGCCGGCGAGCGGCAGCAGGCAACGCTCGCCCGGAGTGAGGTCGGCATGGCGGAAGGCATAGCCGTCGACGGCCGCGTTGAAGAAGGGCGGCAGCGGCAGCGGGGCGCGGAGGTCGCGGGCCAGGACGCGGCCGGCGGCTTCGATGAGGGGCAGGCTCTCCTCGCCGGCCAGGGGCGGGATGCGCTCGGCGATCAGCGCCTCCGCCGCCTCCACCGAGAGCAGCGGGCCGCCGAAGGCGAAGCAGTCATCCGAGAGCTGGGCCATGGGGGCGGCTTACCATGCCTCCGGCTCTGCCGCATGCTGCAGGACCAGGTCGGCCACGGCCGCGGCATCGTCCAGCGAGGCCCAGGGCAAGGCGGAAGGGGGCCGGACGTCGCTGGCGACGGCGCGGATCGCCGGATCCCCCGGATGCAGCCAGGGCTTGCCGTTGGCGGTGCGATGCACCTCGATCTTCGGGTGGCGGTCGCGCTTGAAGCCCTCGACCACAACCAAGTCGACCGGCGAGAGCTGGCCGAGCAGGGCAAGGAGGCCCGGCTCCTGCATGCCGCGCAGCTCCGTCATCAGCGCCCAGCGATTCTCCGAGGAGACGAGGACCTGCCGCGCCCCCGCCTGCCGGTGCACCCAGGAATCCTTGCCGGGCGTATCGACGTCGAAGCGGTGATGCGCGTGCTTGATGGTGGAGACGCCGACGCCCCGGGCGCCCAGTTCGGGCAGCAGCCGCGCCATCAGCGTGGTCTTGCCGGCCCCGCTCCAGCCGGCGAGGCCGATCACCCGCATGGGGCGAGGCCTAGTCGGCCCCGGCCGCCCTGGCGCCGCTGGGCGCCGAGGTCTCCCGGGCCTTGGCCAATTCCTGCTCCACCCACAGCCCGTGATGCTCCTTGGCCCAGTTGTAGTCGACCTGGCCGGTGCCCATGGCCCCGAAGGCGCCCTCCATGCCGAGGCTGCCGATATAGATATGCGCCAGCATGGCCGCCACCATCAGCACCGCGAGCAGGCTGTGGATCATGTGGGCCACCTGCTGCCCAGCGATGTCGGCGACGGTGAAGGGGAAGATCAGCACATAGCCCGAGGCGGCGACCAGCCCGCCCCCCAGCACCGTGATCCAGAAAACCAGCTTCTGCCCGGCATTGAAGCGGCCCGCCTTGGGGTGCCGCCCGCCGATGAAGCCGCCGCCCGCCTTCAGCCAGTCGATGTCGAGCCGGTTCGGGATGTTGTCCCGCACCCAGAGCAGCAGCATCACCACGAGGCCGAGGGTGAAGGGGAAGGCCAGGTAGTTGTGGGCGAATTTTCCCGCCAGGCTGACGGCGGTGAAGGCCTCCGGCCCGACCAGCGGCAGCAGCAGGTGGCGGCCGAAGGTGAGGTTGAGCCCGGAGAGCCCGAGGATGATGAAGGTGCTCGCCACCATCCAGTGATTGGCCCGCTCCAGCAGGTTGAAGCGCAGCAGCGTCCGCCCTGACCGTCCCCCGCCGATGCGGATGCGGCCCTTCACCGCGAAGAACAGGCCAAGCAGCCCCAACATCCCAAGGACCGCAATGCCGCCAACCCAGGCGAGGGTGCGGTTATGGAAGGCCCGCCACTGCTGGCCCTCCGGCTGGATGAGGTTGGCCGCCTTGGCATCGGGAATGGTGATGCGGCCGGCGATGGGCGCGCCGCGCAGCAGGGCGCGCATCTCGAGCTCCGCCGCGTCCGGCTGGCCGCGGTCGCCGAGGGGCTGCGGCACCGGCGCGTTCTGCGCCGCGGCCGGGGCGATGGCGAGGAGGGCGAGCAGCGCCAGGGGAAGGAGGCGCCTCATACCGCCAGCTCCTCGCGGTAGGCCGTTCGCCAGCCCCAGGCGCCGGAGCCGTAGCCGCGCCGCTGCACCCGTTCCTTGTAGATCGAGGCGATGATCCCGCCATCGCCCGCCAGCAGCGCCTTGGTCGAGCACATCTCGGCGCAGAGCGGCAGCTTGCCTTCGGCGATGCGGTTGGCGCCGTACTGGATGTACTCAGCGGCCGAGTTGTCCTGCTGCGGCCCGCCGGCGCAGTAGGTGCACTTGTCCATCTTGCCCCGCCCGCCGAAATTGCCGACGCGCGGGTATTGCGGCGCGCCGAAGGGGCAGGCGTAGAAGCAGTAGCCGCAGCCGATGCAGAGGTCCTTGTCGTGCAGCACGATGGCATCCGCCGTCGTGTAGAAGCAGCTCACCGGGCAGACCGCGGCGCAGGGCGGGTCGGTGCAATGCATGCAGGCCATCGAGATCGAGCGCTCGCCGGGCTTGCCGTCATTCAGGGTGACGACGCGGCGCCGGTTGATGCCCCAGGGCACCTCGTTCTCGTTCTTGCAGGCGGTGACGCAGGCGTTGCACTCGATGCAGCGGTCCGCGTCACAGAGGAACTTCATACGCGCCATCTTACGCGCTCCGGATCTGGCAGAGGGTGACCTTGGTTTCCTGCATGAAGGTCACCGGGTCGTAGCCATAGGTGGTCACGGTGTTCACGCTTTCGCCGAGCACGATCGGGTCGGTCCCCGGCGGGTAGAAGCGCCGCCGGTCCTCGCCCTGGAAGAAGCCGCCGAAATGGAAGGGCATGAAGGCGACGCCCTTCGCCACGCGCTCCGTCACCAGCGCCTTGACGCGGACGCGGCTGGCATTCTCCGGCCCGCTGACCCAGACCCAGCCGCCGTCGCGGACGCCGCGCTCGGCGGCATCGGCCGGGTTGATCTCGACGAACATGTCCTGCTGCAGCTCGGCGAGCCACTTGTTGGAGCGCGTCTCCTCGCCGCCGCCCTCGTATTCGACGAGGCGGCCGCTGGTCAGCACGATCGGGAAGTCACGCACCGCCGCCGCGCTCCGCGCCTGCACGCTGCTCCCAAGATGCGGCATGCGGAAGCCGCGGCGGTCCGGCAGGGTCGGGTACTTGGCGACCAGGTCCGGCCGCACCGTGTAGATCGGCTCGCGGTGGACCGGCACCGGGTCGGGCAGGTTCCAGGCCACCGCACGCGCCTTGGCATTGCCGAAGGGCGAGCAGCCATGCTCCAGCGCCACGCGGATGATGCCGCCCGAAAGGTCGGTGGACCAGGAGGCGCGATCGATATTGGCGCCGAAATGCCGCTCGAGGCTCGCCTTCTCGTCGGCCGTGAGCTCGTCGAACCAGCCGAGCTTCTTCAGCACGGCGACGGTGAACTCGGGGTAGCCGTCCTGGATCTCGGAGCCCTTGGACCAGCTCCCCTCCGCCAGCAGCGTCTCGCCGTTGCGCTCCACGCCGAAGCGGGCGCGGAAGGTGCCGCCGCCATCCTTCACATGCAGGTTGGTGTTGTAGAGGATGTGGCTGCCGGGGTGCCTGATCTCGGGCGTGCCCCAGCACGGCCAGGGCAGGCCGTAATAGTCATGCGCGACCGGCGTGCCCTCGCGCCCGCGCAGCGTCACCAGGTCAAACTTGTCCTGGTGCTCCATATGGAGCTTCAGGCGCTCCGGCGACTGACCGGTATAGCCGATGCTCCAGAGGCCGCGGTTCATCTCGCGCAGGATGCTCTCGGCGACAACCTTGCCGTCCTTGAGCTCGATGCCCTGGAACATCCGCTCGCCGAAGCCGAGGCGCCGCGTCAGGGCGTAGATCACGTCGTAGTCGTTGCGGCTCTCGAAGATCGGCTCGACGATCTTGGCACCCCATTGCAGCGAGCGGTTGGAGGCCGTGCGGCTGCCATCCATCTCGAAGCTGGTGCAGATCGGCAGCAGATAGGTCCCGTCGCGGCGGCCGGAGACCTGGCTGAAGGTGGTGGGGTGCGGATCGGCGACGACCAGGAGCTCGAGCTTCTCCAGCCCCTTCACCGATTCCGGGATGCGCGTGACGGTGTTGCCGCCATGGCCGAAGACCATCATGGCCTTCAGGCTGTGCGGCTGGGCCACATAGGCCTCGCCATCGGCGGCAGTCTTCTCCCGCTCGCCGGGCATGAGCGTCGCATCGAACCAGCGCGTGGTCGGGATGCCAGGCATCTCCATCAGCGCCTTGCTGCCGAAGCGCGACAGCAGGTACTCGTACTCCACGCCCCAGACGCGCGCCCAGTGCCGCCAGGCATTCTCGTCGAGCCCGTAGTAGCCCGGCAGCGTTGTCACATCGAGGCCGAGGTCGGTCGCGCCCTGGACGTTGGTGTGGCCGCGGAAGATGTTGGCGCCGGTGCCGTTCGCCCCGACATTGCCGGTCGCCAGCAGCAGCACGGAATAGGCCCGCACATTGGCGGTGCCGACCGTCTTCTGCGTCGCGCCCATGCACCAGATCAGCGTCGAGGGCTTCTGCGTCGCGAACATCTGCGCGACGCGCTTCAGCTGCTCGCCGGGGACGCCGGTGACGCGCTGGACCTCGTCCGGCGTCCACTTGGCGACCTCCTTGCGGATCTCCTCCATGCCGTAGACGCGCTGGCGGATGAACTCCTTATCCTCCCAGCCATTTTGGAAGATGTGCCAGAGCATGCCCCAGATCAGCGGGATGTCGGTGCCCGGCCGCAGCCGCACATACTCCGTCGCATGCGCCGCGGTGCGGGTGAAGCGCGGGTCGATGACGATGAGGTTCGCCCGGTTGATCTCCTTGCCAGACAGCACATGCTGCAGCGAAACCGGATGCGCCTCGGCCGGGTTGCCGCCCATGACGATCATGGTGCGGGCATTGCGGATGTCGTTGTAGCTGTTGGTCTGGGCGCCATAGCCCCAGGTATTGGCGACGCCCGCGACCGTCGTGCTGTGGCAGATGCGCGCCTGGTGGTCGACGCTGTTGGTCCCCCAGAAGGCGGCGAGCTTGCGGTAGAGATAGGCCGCCTCATTGGTGAACTTGGCCGAGCCGAGCCAGAAGACGCTGTCCGGCCCCGCCCTCTCCCGCACCTCGCCCAGCTTCGCGGCGATCTCGTCGAGCGCCTGGTCCCAGCCGATGCGGCGCCATTCGCCGGCAACCAGCTTCATCGGGTATTTCAGGCGGCGGTCGCCATGCACCAGCTCGCGCACCGCAGCGCCCTTGGCGCAATGCGTGCCGCGGTTGATGGGCGATTCCCAGCTCGGCTCCTGGCCGACCCAGACGCCGTTCTGCACCTCGGCGGTGACGGTGCAGCCGACCGAGCAATGGGTGCAGATGTTTTTCACCCGCGTCACGGGTTTCGCATGGTCGAGCACGCCGGTCGCGGCGCCGCTGGCCTCCGCGCGGCCGGCGCCGAGCGTCCCAAGCGCGGCCAGCCCGGCGCCCCCGAGCCCCGCCTGGCGAAGAAAGCCGCGGCGATCCAGCCCGCCGGCCGAGAGCCCTTGATAGCCGGAGGCCAGGCGCTGCGGCGCCGCCCGCCCGTCACTGCGCTTGATCAGCATCCCCGGACCTACTGCTCGTAACGGTTGCTGCGATAGAAGGCCTGCACATGCGGGCTTTCCTTGTAGCGTGCGGCGGTGCGCGCGGCGGCGTTCTCCTTGGCCGCCTGGCCGGCCGGCACGCTGTCCGCGCGTTGCGCCTGCGCCGTTCCCGCCGCTGCCGCGGCCGCCGTGCCGAGCCCGAGCGCGCGCAGGAAGCCGCGCCGTTCGGCCTTGGTCCCGTCCCTCATCGTCACCCTCCCCACCCCGTCACGGCAGCGATGCGGCCGCCTGTTCGATCTCGATCGCGCTGCGCCCGAGCGCCCCGACCGCCTTGTAGAAAACCGCCGCTTCCGCCCCTTCGAGATCGGCGAAGCACCGCCCGGCCCAGGGCGCGAGATGGCGGGCGAAGAACTCGCCCGGCGCGGCGCCGCGGAAGCGGCCCTCCAGCAGCCCGGCCATCACCTCGCAGCAGAAGCCCAGGTGATCCTCCGGCTCCGCCACCCCTTCGGCACGGGCGATGCCGAGCGCGGCGAGCGTCGCCCGCAGCTCGGCCAATGGTCGTTCATGCAGGAAGCCGGTGAGGTAGTAGGAGCCGTAGGGAAGCAGCTCGCCCCGGCCGACGCCGATGAAGAGGTTGAAGTATTCCCGCTCCGCTCGCGCCGCATCGGTCCGGGCCGCGGCCGCGGCGAGGCCGGCGATCGCCCGGCCGAGCGGCATGTCGCTGCCCTCCAGGCGCTGCAATCGCGTGAGCAGCACGGCATCGGGCGCCGCGGATAGCAGGCGCCCAAGCAGCGCGAAAAGCTGCGCCCGCTCCCGATCAAGCGGATCGACCACGCCTGTTTCGACTCCCGGACGTTCCATCGTCATTATTTTACCCAGGTTAAATCCGGCCCACAAGCAGCACCCTGCGCCCAGAGGGCGGGAACCGTCTCGAAACCGGACCACGTTGAAGCGAGATAGGCCGCTTTCCGAAATGTCAAACCGGGATGGCGCCGCCATGCTTGCGGCGGGGCGGCGGGGCGGCCGGAGTTCCGGCCGACGGGGTCGCATCCTCGGCAAGGAGGGGCGGCTCCGGCGCGGGTTCGGCGGCCTCGGGCAATGCGGGCTCGGCTTCGGCTTCAGCCTCGGCCTCGGGCGGCTCGGGCGGCGTCTCCGCCACCGCCTCCTCGAGGGCGCCGATGGCCTGGGCCAACAGCCGCTTCACATCGCCGCCCAGGGTATGGGCGAAGCCGGGCACGCCGTCCGGCGCGTTGTAGTCCCAGGCGTAGTCGGCAGGACCGACGAAGTCGCGGATGGTGGGGTCGAGTGTCCAGGCCCGACGCAAGGCGGCCTGGCGCAGCGCGGCCGGGACCTCGGCGCGAAGAAAGGCGGCGAAGTCACTCGCCTCGGTCAGGCTCTCGATCGGCGGCAGGCAGGCCGGGTCGAACTCCGCCGGAGGGGCGGGCTCGGGCGGGGCCTCGGCAGGGGGTGGCGGCGCCTCGGCCTCCGGCTCCGGCAGGGCGCGGGCCGCCTCCCGCTTCCGCCGCGACCAGCGGCCGAGGAAGCCCTCCTCGCTCATGGCCCGCGCCGCCCGCCGGGGCGCTTGCCGAGCGCCTCCGGGTCGGCCTCCTCGCGGCGGCGCTTGTGGCGCGCGCGCTCGACATGGTGCTCGGCGATGAAGGCATCGACCGTGGGGCGCAGCCAGTCCGGCAGGGGCAGGCTTTCCAGGAGGTCGGCGCCGCTGTCGGCATAGAGCTGCGCCTCGCCGGCATCGACCGTGACGGCATGGAGGGCGAGGCCGGGCTCCGCCTCCACCGGGCGCAGCACCACCCAGATGAGCGGCGGGTCGGCGGTGAGGTTGTCGCGGTAGTTCGGCGTGTCGGTCGGGGAGAGCACCACCTCCGCCGCGCCGGCGAGGAAGAGCGTGCGGCCGGCCTCCTCGCGCAGCACGGTCCAGGGCGGCAGGGCGGGCGCCTCGCGCAGCACCTCGACGGCGCGCCAGGACCAGTCGGCCCAGCGGGTCGCGGCCGGGCGGCGCTCGGCCAGCACCGCGACGGGGATGCGGATGGTGCCGGGGACTTCGAGCCGCATCACACCGCCTCCGCCGCTGTTTTGAGGGGAAGGCCGACGGCCAGGTTCTGCGGCTTCATCCGCACGCGCTGCGCCGCATCCATCGCCAGGGCCAGGTAGACCGGCTTGCCCGCCGCGCGCTCCAGTACCCGCGTCGCATCGGCGAATTCCAGCACGCCGAGCCAGAGGATGCGGGCGAGGCGCGCCTGCTTCACCGATCGGCCGCGCCAGAGGTCGTTGGCGATGCCGGTCGCCTCGGCGTCGAGGCCGACATGCCAGGTCCAGTTGCGGTCGTCGATCACCGGCACCGGGCGGATGGCAACGCGCTCGCCAATCACATGGGCGACGAAGCGCTCCAGCGCGCGGGCCATGCCGTGCTGGCCGGTGCGGTTCTCGGCAATGTCGAGGGCGAGGTCATGCGCGTCGGAGCGGGCCGGGTAGCCGGGCGCATTCGCCTCCGAGAGGACCTCGAGCTCCACCTCGCGCGGCGGGGACCCGGCCTCGGTCAGCAGCCGGCCGAGGCTGCCGAGGTCGCCATCCGCGGCGCGGGCATCGACGAACTCCTCGTCGGCCAGCAGCAGCGCGCCGGGATGGATGGCGGCACGCTGCGGGCGGAAGAAGGCCTCGGCGGCACGGAGGGCGAAGGCATCCCCTTCCCCCTCCATGGCGGCGCGGGTGACGAGATGGGTCAGCATCTGCAGGAAGATCGGCGGGATGCCGCCGACGCCCGCGCGGAACAGGGCGAGCCAGGCGCCTTCCAAGGTCGGGGCGGCCTGCACCCGGTCGCGGAAGGCCAGGAAGACCTGCCAGTTCTCCCGCGCATCCGGATCCGCGAGGGCCGCAAGTTCCGCGGGCGCGACGGCACGCAGCGGGGCGGCGAGCAGGCCGGTATGGAGCGCAAGCTCCGCCGCGCAGGCCTCCTCCGGCGGCACCAGCTCCGGCCGGGCGAGGAAGGCGCGCCAGAGATCCTCCGTCGGCAGCAGCCGGCCGTCGGCATCGCGGTCGCAGAGGTGATGGCCCGAGGAGAGCCAGAAGTCGCCCGGGCCGATCATCGCGCCTCGCTCCCGAGGCTGGTGAGGTCGGGGCGCTCGGGCGCCTCCTCCCCGGCCTCCTCAATGGCGAAGACGGGCGGTGGGCCCTCGCGCCGGTGCAGGGTGCGGAAGCGCTCTCGCACGGCGCCCGCCTCCACCGTCCGGCTGAGGGCGAGCACCGTCCCCGGCGGATGGGTGCAAAGCGACTCGGCGAAGGCGATCTCCTCGGCGGCGGCGGCCTGGGCCGCGGCGGCATCGGGGGCGCCGTACTCGACCTGGATATGGGCGGCGAGGGCCGCAAGCGCGGCCTCCCGCTCCGCGGGGCTGGCCTCGGCGACCTCGACCAGCGTCGACCAGCCGAAGCTGCCGAGGCCGAGGAAGCCGGCCCGGAATTCCTGCCGCCGCTTGCCGGCGAGGGCGGCCGGGTCCTCGTCCCAAAAGGCGAAACCGCCGGGCACGGCCCATTCGCCGGGCTCGGCGGCGCGGGTGAAGACGACCTGGTCCGAGGGATCGAGGCGGAGGGTGCGGGGCAGCAGGCTCATGCGAGGGGCACCAACTGCCGGTTGCCGTCACGCTCCAGCACCAGGGCGCCGCTCTTCGGGTCGATCCCCCGCCGGAGCCCGGCATCGGCGCGGCCATCCTCAAGCCGGGCGAGGCAATCCTCCACCAGCCGGCGCGGCCCCTTGGACTGCCAGCGGTCGAGCCCGGCCATCAGGTGCCGGGCCCAGGCGGCGGACAGCTCGGCGGCGGAGGGCTCCTCGAAGCCTTCCTCCTCGAGGCAGGTCCGGTCCGGTGCATCGCCGGGCTCGATGCCGGGCGGCGGGGCGAGGGCGAGCTCGAAACCGACCACCAGCCAGTCCGGCACCTCGGACTCGGAAGCACCCGGCGGCAGGGCCAGGCGCAGGCCGCCGACCCTTCCGCCATTCACCAGCACCTCGGCCGGCCAGCGGAGGGCGATGACCGCCTCGGGCGGGCCGAGCACCACCAGCGCATCAGCCAGGGCGTTGGCGGCGGCCAGCAGGGCGAGCCGTGCCTCGGCGAGCGGCATCTCTGGCTCCAGCACCACCGCCGCCTCGGCCCGGGCGGCGGAGCGGACCCAGGCGAGCAGGCCAGCGCCCCGCTCGGGCGCCAGCGCCACCGCCCGCGCCATGGCATCGCCGCCCTCGCGGAGCGCGATGGGAGCGAAGACGCTCGGCAGATCGGGCAGCTCCATCCTTCTCCCTCGCAAGGTCCCCGATGGCGGCATATATGCCCCTGTCCCCCTGACGCCTAGCGGGGATCAAGACCAAGGAATCCCCGAAGAATGCCGGATCGCATCGCCCTGGTCTGCAGCTGCGAGGACAGCATGCGCCTCGACGAGCGCAGCCTCGCCCGCGGCTGCGGCGCGGAGCTCCGCACCGCGGAGCAGCTCTGCCAGGCGCAGCGCGACCGCTTCCTCGCCGCGCTGGCAACGGGGCAGCCGGTGACGGTCGGCTGCACGCAGGAGGCGCCGCTCTTCACCGAGCTGGCCGAGGAGACAGGCGCCACCCAGCCTCTCGCCTTCGTCAATCTCCGCGAGCAGGCCGGCTGGTCCGGCGAGGGGGCGGCGGCCGGGCCCAAGATGGCCGGGCTGATCGCCGCCGCCGCCATCCCGCTGCCGGAGGTGCCGCTGGTGCCGCTCCGGAGCGAGGGCGTCACCCTGGTCCTCGGCCGCGATGCCGCGGCGATCGAGGCGGCCCGGCGGCTGGCCGACCGCCTCGACCTCACCGTGCTGCTGACTGGGGCGGAGCCCGTTGCGCCCGCGCCGCGCACCGAATTCCCTGTCCTCCGCGGCCGGGCGCGGACGGCGACGGGCTGGCTCGGCGCCTTTGAGGTGGTGGTGGATGGGCATGCGGCGCCCTCGCCCGCCTCGCGCGCCGCCTATGTCTGGGGGCGGGTGCGCGACGGCGCGCTCAGCCGCTGCGACGTCATCCTCGACCTCACCGGGGGCCCTGCCCTCTTTCACGAGACGCGGCAGGGCTACCTCCGCGCCGACCCGGCGGATGCGGCGGCGGTCGAGCGCGCCATCGCCGCGGCGCGGGAGTTGGTCGGCGAATTCGACAAGCCGCGCTTCGTGCAGTTCGAAGCGGGGCTCTGCGCCCATTCCCGCAACCGTCGCACTGGCTGCACCCGCTGCCTGGACCTCTGCCCGACCGGCGCCATCACGCCCGCCAAGGACAGCGTCGCCATCAGCACCGAGATCTGCGCCGGCTGCGGCGCCTGCGCCGCCGTCTGCCCGACCGGCGCCGTGACCTATGCGCTGCCGCCGCCGGCCGCCACCCTCGCCCGGATGCGCGCCCTGCTGCTCGGCCATGCCGAGGCGGGCGGGCGCGACCCGGTCCTGCTGCTGCATGACGGCAGCCATGGCGAGGCGCTGATCGACGCCCTGGCCCGGCATGGCGAGGGGCTGCCGGCGCGGGTGCTGCCCTTCCGCCTCAACGAGGCGAGCGCGCTCGACCTGGCGACGCTCGCCGCCGGCTTCGCCTGGGGCGCCGCGGGCATCCGCGTGCTGCTGCCCGCCCGGCGCGGGCATGGGACAGAGGGGATGTTCCGCAACCTCGACTATGCGGAGGTGGCGCTCGATGGCCTTGGCCTGGCCGCCGGGCTGCCGCGGGCGGCGGCGATCGAGACGGACGATCCCTTCAGCCTCGGCGAGCAGCTTGCCCCGGCCCTGGGGCTCCGCACCGGCTGGGTGCCGGCCGGCTTCCTGCCGCTCGGCGCGCCGCGGGAGGTGCTGCGCCATGCGCTGCGGGCGCTGCGCCCGGCCGGGGCGCCGGAGGTGGTGCCGATGCCGGAGGCCGCGCCATTCGGTGCCGCGCTGGTCGCGGCCGATGGCTGCAGCCTCTGCCTTGCCTGCACCATGGTCTGCCCGACCGGCGCCTTCAGCGCCAATCCGGAGCGGCCGCAGCTGCGCTTCCTTGAGGAGGCCTGCGTGCAATGCGGCCTCTGCGCCGCCACCTGCCCGGAGCGGGTGATCGAGCTCGCACCAAGGCTTAACTTCGCCGAATCCGCCGCGCAGCCGATGGTGGCGAAGGAGGAGGAGCCGTTCCACTGCACCCGCTGCGCCAAGCCCTTCGGCACGGCGAGCAGCATCGCGCGGGTGAAGTCCCGCCTGGCTGCCAGCGGGCATTGGATGTTCGCCGACCCGTCCCGCCTCGCCCTGCTCGAGCTCTGCGAGGATTGCCGGGCGGCGGAGGCGACGCTCGGCGGCGTCGACCCCTATGCCGGCCCGCCGCGTCCCGTGGTTCGCACCACCGAGGACTGGCTGCGGGAGGCGGAGGAGGAGTAGCCCTCCTCCGCAGGTTTCAGCCTCAGCCGCCGCCCTTATTGGTGTTGCGGGCGGCCGGGGTGCGCTGCTGCGGCGGGACGCCGCCGATGCCCGGGCCGGCCGTGCTGCCGTCGCGGGTGACCTGCGGGCGGCCCTGGGTGTCGCCGCCGGAGATGGTCGCGGCGCCGGCGCTGGCATCATTGCTGTGCGGCTGCTGGAAGCTCTGCTGGCGCAGCGGGGGCGAGCCCTGGCCGACAGTGGCCGTGGTCGGGGCCGGACCGCTTTCGGCGGTGCAGGCCGCCAGGGCCGCCAGCGCGGCCAGAGGGAGAAGGATCTTACGCATGTGTCAGGTCCCGATCTCGGAAAGCCACAGGATCGTGGTTCCAGCCATCGGGGGCGGAGCCTAGCGACGCCTCCTATGGGTTGCAATGCGTCATGTTACGGATACCGATATTACCAACCCTCCGTGCCCGGTCCGCCTTTGAACGGGCCGATCAGCTCCTCGGTGATCCAGCCGCCGTAGAAGCCGCCTGGCTGGGGGATGACCCGCTCGTCATCGACGAAGCAGGCCTCCATACGTCCGGCATAGACGGCGACGTGGTCGCGAATCGGGGCGAAGGCCGGGCTCGGCTCCGGATAGCTCCAGCCCGCCGCCTCCGCCACCACCCCGCCGGCGGCGAGCGTCCAGTAGCGCGCGACCCCCTTCCATTCGCAGAAGCTCCGCCCCGCCGCCGGGCGCAGCACGCCGGGGGCGAAGGCCTCGGGCGGCAGGTACCAGACGGGCGGGTGGAAGGTCTCCAGCACCTGCCAGGCCGCCTGCGTCTCGGCAACGGTCTCGCCGCCGAGCCGGATGCGGATCCGCCGCCGGCTCGGCTCCAGCCGCGGCGGACGGGGATAATCGGCGACACGCTCTGTCATCGCCCCGATCTGGCCCCGCCCCCTTCCCTTGCAACGGGGCCGGGGGCATCACTGGGGGCCCTCACGGAGGAGCCGATCCATGGCCGAGATGAACCTGCAGGTCCTGCTGCGTCGCCGCCCCAAGGGCGAGCCGGTGCCGGAGGATTTCGAGATCGTCGAGACGCCGGTGCCGCAGCCGGGCCCCGGCGAGGTGCTGGTCCGCGCGCACTACCTCTCGCTCGACCCCTACATGCGCGGCCGCATGTCGGACGCGAAGAGCTACTCCGCCCCGGTCGAGCTCGGCGCGGTGATGGAGGGGCAGACGGCGGGCGAGGTCGTCGCCTCCAACGCGCCGGGCTTCACGCCGGGCGACACCGTGCTCGGCGGCTTCGGCTGGCAGCGCTTCTCCGCGGTGCAGCCGGCGCGGCTGTTCAGGATCGACCCTAAGGAGGCGCCGCTCTCGGCCAGCCTCGGCGTGCTCGGCATGCCGGGGCTGACCGCCTGGGTCGGGCTCGAGGATATCGGCCAGCCCAAGGCGGGCGAGACCGTCGTCGTCTCCGCCGCCTCGGGCGCAGTGGGCCAGGTGGCCGGGCAGATCGCCAAGATCCGCGGCTGCACAGTGGTCGGCATCGCCGGCGGGGCGAAGAAGGGCGAATTCGTCACCGAGGTGCTGGGCTTCGATGCCTGCATCGACCACCGCGGCGACCTCGCGGCGCAGCTCGACCGGCATTGCCCGAAGGGGATCGACGTCTACTGGGAGAATGTCGGCGGCGCCGTGCAGCGCGCGGTCTTCCCGCGGATGAACGACCATGGCCGCATGGTGATGTGCGGCATGATCGCCGAGTACAACGACACCGAGGCGCGGCCGGGGCCGAATCTGATGGCAACCGTGCGCAAGCGCCTGCGCATCCAGGGCTTCATCGTCAGCGATACCGGCTGGCCGCGCTACGGCCAGTTCCGCAAGGAGATGCTCGGCCACATGGCCGCCGGCCAGATGGCCTGGCGCGAGGACGTGGTGGAGGGGCTGCGCAATGCACCGAACGCCTTCATCGGCCTGCTGAAGGGCGAGAACTTCGGCAAGCTCGTCATCAAGATCGACTGACATGACCGGGGAGGATGCGCGGCTCGCGGCGCGGTACGCGGGGCATCGCATCCTCCTCTGCTACGGCTTGTTCGGCGAGGTCATGGCGGGGCTGCGCCTCGACTACATGCGCAGCCAGGCGGACTGGCTGCGCAGCCTCGGCCTCGCGGTCGAGGTGGTGGCATTGCCGACCGCGGCGCCCGTCCTTGCCAATGCGGGCCGCATCGCCGAGCGCATCGCGGCCGACCCGCGGCCCGGCCTGCTGGTCGGCCACAGCAAGGGCGGGCTGGAGGCGCTGGCGGCGCTGCTGCGGCCCGGCATGGCGGAGCGGTGCAGCGGCCTCGTCGCGCTGCAATCGCCCTTCCTCGGTTCGCCGGTCGCCGATGCGCTCTGCGGCATCCGCCCGCTGCATCACATGGCGCATCGTGCCTTGCAGGCGCTGCGGCTCGGCGATGGCCAAGGCCTCCGTGACCTGACGACGCCGGTCCGGACGGCGTGGATGGCGGAGAATGCGAGGGCGGTTGCCGAGCTGGCCCGGGTGGTGCCGATCGCCGTCGTGGCGACCACGCTCGAGGGCGCGCCCAGGCGAGTCGAGGAAGGCGCCTACCGCCTGGTCGACCGCTGGATGCAAAGCCAGGGGGTGGGCGAGAGCGACGGGCTGGTGCCCCTCGCCTCGGCCCGGCTGCCCGGCCTGCCCGTGCTGGTGCTGCCGGGCGGGCACCGCGCGCTGGTGGCGTGCGGGCCGGGGCGCGACCCGCTCGGGGTGCTGCGCGCCCGGCTGCTCGGGCTTACTCCGCCGCCACTTCCACCAGCACCAGCTCCGCATCCTCCGACGCGGTGATCTCCATCACGGCCTCGTCGACGATGCCGGCGCCGTCGCGGGTGCCGAGCGCCTTGCCGTTCACCGTGACCGCGCCCTTGGCCGGCACGAGATAGGCGGCGCGGCCCGGCTCCAGCCCCTGGCGCAGCGTCTGTCCCGCCTTCAGCGTCGCGGCCAGCACGGCGCCGTCGACGTTGAGGGGCAGCGCGCCGCTCCCGGCATCCTGCGGGCGGCCGCTGGCCAGCACCTCGAAGCCGGCCTCGCGCCGCTCCTTGGGGAACTGCTTGGCACCCCAGTTGGGCTGCACGCCGCGGCGGTCGGGGATGATCCAGATCTGGAAGATCTTGGTCGTCTCCGGCTCCAGGTTGTACTCGCTGTGCACCACGCCGGTGCCGGCCGACATGATCTGCACGTCGCCCGCCTCGGTGCGGCCCTCGTTGCCCATGTTGTCGCGGTGGGTGATGGCCCCCTCGCGTACATAGGTGATGATCTCCATGTCGCGATGCGGGTGCGGGTCGAAGCCGGTGCCGGCGGCGATCTCGTCGTCGTTCCAGACGCGCAGCTTGCCCCAGTTCAACCGCGCCGGGTCATGGTAGCCGGCGAAGGAGAAGTGATGGCGGGCTTTGAGCCAGCCATGGTTGGCGCCGCCGAGGGTGGTGAAGGGACGGATATCGATCATCGTCGTGCTCCTTTCGGGTTGCGCAGGAGATAGGCGCTTTCCGCGCCGGATGCCCATCACCGCCACCCATCGGCGCCATTCACCGGGGCCATGGCCGCATTGCCGCAGTTTAAGCCCGGCCTCACCTTCCGTAGAGGCTGCGTGACGGATGCTCGCACCTGTCGTCCTGATGACCTGGCGCCCCGGCGCAGGTGTACGGACGGGCGGCATCGGGCAGCGGCTATTTCCCGGCAAGCCGTTGTCAGACTGGCAGCCATGACAGGCAGCCACCGGGCCGGTCGGACCTCCGGCCGGCCCGCTTCTTTTTCTCAGTCCCGCGCCTGAGCCTCCAGCAGGGCGAGCATTCCCTCGATCAGCTGCATCGGCGTCGGCGGGCAGCCGGGGATCAGCAGGTCGACCGGCAGGGCGGCCTCGATCCCGCCCTCCACCGCGTAGCTGCCCTTGAAGACGCCGCCATCGACGGCGCAATCCCCGGCGGCCACTACCCATTTCGGCTCCGGCGTGCATTCCGCCGTGCGCAGCAGCGCCGCGCGCATGTTGCGGGTCAGCGGGCCGGTGACGAGCAGCACATCGGCGTGGCGCGGACTGGCGACGAAGCGGAGGCCGAAGCGCTCCAGGTCATGCACCACGTTCTGCATGGCGCCGATCTCGAGCTCGCAGCCATTGCAGGAGCCGGCATCCACCTGCCGGATGGCGAGGCTGCGCCCGAGCCGCGCCTGCGCCGCCGCCTCCAGCCGGGCGACGAGGGCCTCCACCACCTCCGCCGGCGGCACCGGCGCCGCCTCGGTCAGCGGCGGCGAGGCCAGCGCCTGGGCCAGCCGCGGCCAGAGCAGGCGGCGCCAGCCCTCCCTCACAGGTCGACCCCGCTATAGGAGGCGTTGATGCTTTTGTTGATCAGCGGGAAGTCGGCCACGATGTTCCCCTCGATCGCCGCCTCGAGCAGCGGCCAGAGCAGCCAGGACGGGTCGCGCGGGAAGACGGCGCGCACCAGCCCGCCCTCGTCGAGCGCCACCCAATGGAGGCAGTCGCCTCGGAAGCCCTCGACGAGGCCGAGGCCCTCGCCGCTCCGCTGCGGCAGAGGCAGGGTGAGCTCGCCGGGCGGCAGCGCCTCCATCAGCCCGCGCGCCAGGCGGATCGAGCGGCCCATCTCCGTCATGCGGAGGCGCGCCCTGGCATCGACATCGCCTGCCGCCAGCACCGCCGGCTCGGCCGGCGCATAGGGCGCGTAGCCCGGCCGGTACCGCGTATCGAAGGCCCGGCCGGAGGCGCGGCCCACTACCCCGCCGGCAGCGAAGCGCTGAGCGAGAGAATGTGCGATCACCCCGGTGCCGACCATGCGGTCGGCGAGGCTGGCATGGCTGTCATAGACGGCATCGAGCCGTGGCAGCTCCGCCTCCACCGCATCGAGCGCGGCGGCGAGGGCGGCCGCCCCGGCCGGCATCAGGTCATCGGTGACACCGCCTGGGACGATGCGGTCCATCATCAGCCGGTGGCCGAAGGCGGTGGCCGCGGCCCGCAGCACCGCCTCGCGCAGCGCCCCGGCCTGGGCGTGGAGCCAGGCGAAGCTGGCGTCGTTGCAGATGGCACCCCAGTCGTTGAGGTGGTTGTGCAGCCGCTCCAGCTCCGCCATCAGCGCCCTGAGGGTGAGGGCGCGCGGCGAGGGCTCGAGGCCGAGCGCCGCCTCCACCCCTTGAGCGAAGGCCCAGCTATGCGCGACCGTCGAGTCGCCCGAGAGCCGGGCGGCGAAGCGCGCCGCCACCCGCGCCGGCTTGCCGAGCATCAGCCCGATATGCCCCTTGTGCAGGTAGCCGAGCCGCGCCTCGAGCCGCACCACCGCCTCGCCCTGGACATGGAAGCGGAAATGCCCCGGCTCGATCACTCCGGCATGGACCGGCCCGACCGGAATCTGGTGGACGCCCTCGCCCTCGACGGGGAGGAAGCTGGGCTGCGGCGGCGGCATCGCATTTGGCGCCGGCCGCGCCGCCAGCGGGCCGAGCATCGGCCAGCGCCCGTGGTCGAGCCAGGGCCGCTGGTCGAGCCCGCCCTCGGCGACCAGGCCCCAGAGGTCGCGGATCATCCGCTCGAAGGGCACCGCGCCCGGCCGCACCGGGGAGAGCGCGGCATAGCGCCCCTCGGGCACGGCGCAGGAGGCGATGAGGATCGCCTCCCCCACCATCAGCGCCGCATGCACCTGGGCGGGATCGGCCCAGAGGCCGAGCAGCGCCACCCCCTCATCCTCGCCGATGGCCGTGGCCAGCGCCGCCCATTGCCCGCGGTCGAGCAGGTAGCGCTGATGCGGGCGGCAGCCCTGCTCCTGACCGTGGCGGACCAGCCGCTGCAATGCCTCGCTCATCCCGCCACCCCCGCCGCCTCGCCGAGCAGCGCCCGCAGCGGCCCCGGCAGCGCCACGCCGAGCAGCAGCGCCAGCACCAGATGCGCCCAGATCGGCCCGAGGCTCGTCCACTCCGCCGGCCCGGCGGCGGGTCCGGCCGGCGGGTCGCCGAAGCAGAGCGCCTGGAGCACCCGCACCTTCGCCGCCACCGCCACCAGCAGGCCGAGGCCGAGCGGCAGGATCGCCCAGGGGTGACTGGCCGCCGCCTCCGTCACCAGGAGGTACTCGCCGGCGAAGAGGGCGAAGGGCGGCAGCCCCGCCACCGCCGCGATGCCGATGGCCAGCGCCCAGCCGAGCCCGGGCGCCGCGATGCAGAGCCCGCCGAGATCGGCGATCCGCTGCGAGCCGCGCAGGCGCACCGCCGCGCCGATGCCGAAGAAGACGGCCGACTTCGCCAGCGAATGGCCGAGCATCTGCAGCAGCCCCGCCAGGTTCCCCGCCCCCCCGAAGCCGAAGCCGGTGGCGGCGAGGCCCATATGCAGGATGCTGCTCCAGGCGAAGAAGCGCCGCGCATCCCGCCGCCGCCAGAGCGCGAAGGCGGCGACGAGGACGGAGGCGAGGCCGAAGGCGAGCAGCAGCGCGCCGGGCGGCACCGTCTCCGGATGCGCGCCGACGATCGCCTTCGCCCGCAGCACGGCCAGCATCGCCGCGTTCAGCAGCAAGCCGGAGAGCACGGCGGAGATGGCGATGGGCCCCTCGGCCTCGGCATCCGGCAGCCAGGCATGCAGCGGGACCAGCCCCGCCTTGGTGCCGTAGCCGACGAGGAGGAAGACGAAGGCGAGGTTGAGCACGCCCGGGTCGCAGCGCGCGGCGACCGCGCGCAGCGCCGCCCAGGACAGCCCCTCGCCTTCGCCGATCACCGGCTGCGCCGCGAGATGGAGGATGATGGTGCCGAGCAGGGCGAGCGCGATGCCGACGCCGCAGAGGATGAAGAACTTCCACGCCGCCTCGATCGCCGCCGGGGTGCCATGCAGCCCGACCATCAGCACGCTGGCGAGCGTCGCCACCTCGATCGCCACCCACATGATGCCGAGATTGTCGGCGAGGAGCGCCAGCGCCTGTGCGCCCATGAAGAGCTGGAAGGCGACATGGAAGGCGCGCAGCCGGCGCGGGTCCAGCCCCTCCGCCGCGATGGCGCTGAGCGAGTAGATGGCTGTCGTCAGCCCGACGAGGAAGGCGAGCAGCAGCAGCGGCAGGTTCAGCGGGTCGAGCCGGGTCCAACCCGCTACCCCCTCCGGCTGCGCGAGCAGCAGCAGGGCGAGCAGGAAGGAGAGGCCGGAGACGCCGCAATTGACGCGCGCCGCCACCCGCTCCCGCGGCAGGAAACCGAGCACCGCCGCGCCGGCCCAGGGCAGCAGCACGAGCAGCCAGGCGAGCGGCATCACTCGCGCTCCCCCCGATGCGGGTGCAGCAGGGCGATGTCGAGGCTGTCGAGCCTCTCCCGCATCTGGAAGACGACGACGCCGGCCACGACCAGCACTAGCATGACCAGCGCCGCGGTCGAGAGCTCGACGACCAGCGGCATCCCAGCGACGCCGACGGCGGCCAGCACCAGCCCGTTCTCGAGGCTCATCAGCCCGGCGACCTGGAGGATGGCGTTGCGCCGGGTGATCATCATCAGCATCCCCAGCAGGACGACGGAGAGGGCGATCGCCAGGTCCTCCCGCGCCAGGGCCTGTGCGCCGGTGGTGATCGGCAGCGCGACGGCGACGGCGAGCGCCACCAGCGCCACCCCGGCGACGAGGCTCGGCCCGATGCCGAGCGCCGCATCCACCCCGCGCGCCAGGGCGAGCCGGCGGATCATCCAGCGCAGCGCGAGGGGGATCAGCCCCGCCTTCGCCACCGCCGCGATCAGCGCGGTGAGGTAGAGCTGCGGCGCCCCCTGCACCCACCCCTGCCAGGCCGCCGCCAGCGCCAGCACCGCCCCCTGCGCCGCCAGCACGCTCACCACCGCCGCGACGCGCCGCTGGTAGAGCAGCATGAAGGAGAGCAGCAGCATCCCGCCGCCGAGCAGATGCGCCACGTCATAGGGGAGCTGGCCGAAGCCCATCAGGCGAATCCCGTCGAGACGAAGAGCAGCACGGCCGCCAGCAGGGCCAGCAGCAGCGCCGCGCCCAGGAACTCCGGCACGCGGAAGACCCGCATCTTGGCGACCATCCCCTCGAAGACGGCGAGCGCCAGGCAGAGCCCGCCCATCTTCGCCCCCCAGGCCAGCAGGCCGATGAGCCAAGCGAGCGGCCCGCTGCCCGCCGGCGCCGTGCCGAAGGGGAGGAAGATCGCGGCGACGAGCGCCAGCCACAGGGTCAGCTTCAGCGCCGCCTGCAGCTCCCAGAGCGCGAGGTGGCGGCCGGAGGCCTCCAGCAGCATCGCCTCATGCACCATGGTGAGCTCGAGATGCGTCGACGGGTTGTCGACGGGGATGCGCGCATTCTCCGCCAGCGCCACCGCCCCCATCGCCACCGCCGCCAGGCCGAGCGAGACCCGGAGGCCGAGGCCGCCGTCGCGGAAGACGGCGCCGATCTGGTCGAGATTGGTGCTGCCGGCGAGGATGGCAAAGCTCAGCGCCGAGACCAGCAGCGCCGGCTCGGCGAAGACGGCGAAGCTCATCTCCCGCGCCGCGCCCATCCCGCCGAAGGCGGTGCCCGCATCCATGCCGTTGAGCGCCAGCGCCATCCGCGCCAGGGCCAGCAGCCCCGCGACCAGCACCAGGTCGGCGACCGGGGCGAAGGCCATCCCCTGCGCAAAGCCCGGCACCAGCGCGGCGGCCACCAGCGTCGCCGACAGCGCCAAGTAGGGCGCCGCCTCGCTGACGGGGGAAGCGTTCTCCGCCAACACCGGGCGCTTGGCGCAAAGCTTGGCAAGGTCGCGGAAGGGCTGCATCGGCGAGGCGCCGCGCCGCCCCTGCATCCGTGCCCTCAGCCAGCGGATGACGCCGACCGCCAGCGGCGCCGCCGCCAGCATCAGCGCGATGTGCAGAATTTGCGCGAGGACGGCGCCGAGGACGAGCATTCAGCGCCCCTCCAGCCAGGCCAGCAGCGCCAGCAGCCCGACCAGCGTCGCGAAGCCAAGCGAGAGCGAGCCGCGCAGGGTGAGGCCGCGCAGCCGCTCCACCTGCCCGGCGACGGCATCGCGCAGCCGCGCGGCCGGCACGGGCAGGGCAAGGGCGGCGCGATCCTCGAAGCCGGCGTCGAGCCGGGCCGGCCGCGGGTCGCCCGGGGGCGGCATCGTCACCGCCTCGCGCGCCGCGAGCAGCGGGTCGCCCAGCATCCGCCGCAGCGGCTGCGCCATGCCGGCGGCCGAGGGCTGGCCCAACGGATCCCCGAAGACGAATTCCGCGGGCGGATCGATGAAGCCGCCATTCCAGGCCGGCCCGCGATCGGCGGCCAATGGCGAGCGGCGCCGCACCGCCAGCCAGGGCAGGACCAGGGCGAGGCCGAGCAGCAGGGCGACGACCAGCGGCGCATAGGCCGAGTGCCCTTCCGCCGCGCCGATCGCCAGCCCGACCACCGGCGGCAGCGCGGCCGGCCCGACCAGCACGCGGATGCCGGGGCCGGCGAGGGCCAGCGCCAGGCCGGGACACAGCCCGATCAGCAGGGTGAGCGCCGCCGGCACCGCCATCCCCGCCAACTCGAAGCGGTTGGCCTCCCGCGCCCCTGCCCCGCGCGGGCTGCGCGGCCGGCCGAGGAAGGCCAGGCCGAAGAGCCGCAGCATCGCCGCCGCCGCCAGCGCCGCCGCCATCCCCGCCACCGCCAGCGCCGCCGCGGCCGCGACCTGCAGTCCGATCTCGCCCAGCCGCCAGCCGCCGATCAGCGCCTGCAGCAGCAGCCACTCGCTGGCGAAGCCGGGCAGCGGCGGCAAGGCGGCCGCGGCGCCGAGCCCGATCAGCGCCGCTACCGCCGTCCGCGGCATGGCGTGGATCAGGCCGCCGAGCCGGTCCAGCCGCCGGCTGCCCGCCGCATGCTGCACGGCACCCGCGACGAGGAAGAGCAGCGTCTTGAACAACCCATGCGCCATGGCGTGCAGCAGCGCCGCCCCGGCGGCCAGCGCCGCCATGGGCCCGAGATCCGCCGCCCGGAACAGCAGGGCGAGGCCGAGCGCCATCGTCACCAGCCCGACATTCTCGATGGTCGAGCAGGCCAGCACGACCTTCGCATCCTCCTCCAGATTGGCCCGCAGCGCCCCGAGCAGAGCGGAGCCCGCGCCCGCGACCAGCAGGGGCAGGCCCCACCAGCCCGGCTGCAGCGGCCCGCACAGATCGAGCAGCAGCCGCGCCAGGACATAGAGCGCGACCTTGGTCATCACCCCCGACATCAGCGCCGAGGCCGGCGAGGGCGCGGCCGGATGGGCGAGCGGCAGCCAGAGATGCAGCGGCACCAGCCCCGCCTTGGCCCCGGCGCCGAGAAGGCCGAGGGCCAGGATGGCGATGGCCCGCCAGCCCTCGGGCGGCGCCGCGCGGATCGCGGCGAAATCGAGCGCGCCGAGCAGGCCGAAGGCCGGCACCAGGCAGGCCCCGGCCAGGGCGGCGAAGACGAGGTAGAGCCGGGCCGCCTCCCGGTTGCCGGCCTCCCGATGGTCGAGCGCGACCAAGGCCCAGGAGGCGAGCGACATCAGCTCGAAGCCGAGGATCAGGGTGAAGCCGTCCGCCGCCAGCAGGGCAAGCTCCATCCCGCCGAGGAAGAGCGGCCAGGCGACCAGCCCCCGCGCCGGCCCGCCCAGGGCGAAGACCGAGGCCGCCGCCCCGGCGAGCCCCAGCAGCAGCAGGAACCAGGCGGAGAGCCCGTCGAGCCCCAGGCGCATCCCGCCCCAGGCCGGGCCGAAGGGCAGCGCCAGTACCCCCTCCGGCGGGCCGAAGGCCAGCGACCCGCCCGCCAGGAGCGCGAGGCCGGCCGAGACGAGCGCGCATCCCCCGAACACCACCGGCCCGGCCCTGCGGCCCATCGGCGCCAAGCCAGCCAGGGCCAGCAGGCCGAACAGGGCAGGGCCGAGGGCGAGCGCCGTCAGCACCGGGGGCAGGGCAAGGCTTGCACGGCCCGCAGTCTAGCCCGGCCCCGCGACCGGCGCGAAGGGCCGTTTCCGCCAACCGTGTGGGGGCGCCCGAAAATCATGCCTTAACTTCCGCGCAATGACGCGATAGAGACGCGCCCGAAGGCTGGACGCCCCGCTTTCAGAACATGTCCCGCGGAACAGGAAGAACCATGGATCGTCGAGGGTTGTTCGCCGGCGCCGCCGCTGCCGGCACGCTGGCCTTGGCCACGCCCGCCATCGCCCAGGCTATGCCGGAGGTGCGCTGGCGCTGCGCCTCCTCCTTCCCCAAGTCGCTCGACACGATCTACGGGGCGGGCGAGCATGTGGCGAAGCGCGTCGCCGCGCTGACCGACAACAAGTTCCAGATCCGCGTCTTCGCGGCGGGCGAGCTGGTCCCCGGCCTCGCGGTGGCCGATGCGGTGCAGAACGGCACGGTGGAGTCGGCCCATACGGCCAGCTACTACTTCGTCGGCAAGGACCCGACCTTCGCCTTCGACGGCGCCATTCCCTTCGGCCTCAACATGCGCCAGATCAATGCCTGGCTGCAGGCCGGCGGCGGGCGCGAAGTGATGCGCGAGTTTTTCGAGGGCTACAACATCGTTTCCATCCCGGCGGGCAACACGGGCGCGCAGATGGGCGGCTGGTTCCGTAAGGAAATCAAGACCGTCCAGGACCTTTCGGGCCTGAAGTTCCGCGTCGGCGGCTTCGCCGGCAACGTGCTGCAGAAACTCGGCGTGGTGCCGCAGCAGATCGCCGGCGGCGACATCTACCCGGCGCTCGAAAAGGGCACCATCGACGCCGCCGAGTGGATCGGCCCCTATGACGACGAGAAGCTCGGCTTCAACCGCGTCGCCCAGTACTACTACTACCCGGGCTGGTGGGAGGGCTCGCTCAACCTCTCCTTCTATATCGCCCGCGCCAAGTACGAGGAGCTGCCGCAGCTCTACAAGGATGCGCTGGAGAGCGCCTGCCGCGACAGCACCATCGAGACCATGGCCAAGTACGACGTGCAGAACCCGCAGGCGCTGCGCCGCCTGATCGGCGCCGGCACACAGCTCCGCGCCTTCCCGCGCGAGGTGATGCAGGCCTGCTACAAGGCCGCCTTCGAGCTCTATGACGAGACCGCGGCAAAGAACGCCAATTTCAAGAAGGTCTTCGAGCATTGGCGGGCCTTCCGCGACTCGCAGTACCAGTGGTTCCGCGTCGCCGAGAGCACCTTCGACAATTTCGGCTACTTCATGCAGGCGCAGGAACAGCAGCAGCGCCGCTGAGGCGCCCGCGGAGGCCGCAAGGGTATGGGTCCACTGATCGCCTTTAGCCGGGGCGTCGACAAACTTAACGCGGCCGTCGGCAAGATCGCTGACTGGGCGGTGCTGCTTGCCTGCGTCATCAGCGCCGGCAACGCCTTCGTCCGCTACGGCGTCTCCTACAGCTCCAACGCCTGGCTGGAGGTGCAGTGGTACCTGTTCGGCGCCATCGTGCTGCTTGGCGCCTCCTATACCCTGTTCCGCAACGAGCATGTCCGCGTCGACCTGGTCTATGGCAATGTCTCGGAGCGGACGCGGCTCTGGATCGACGTCTTCGGCTTCATCTTCTTCATGCTGCCCGCCGTCATCCTGCTCGCCTGGATGACCTGGCCCTTCTTCGTCGACAGCTGGGTGCGGGACGAGGGCAGCCCCAATGCCGGCGGGCTGATCCGCTGGCCGGTGAAGCTGCTGCTGCCCGTCGGCTTTTTCCTGCTGACGCTGCAGGGCCTTTCGGAACTCATCAAGCGCATCGCCCTGCTGCGCGGCATCCGCCCGGCGGCCGAGGTGGTGGTCGAGTACCACCGCCCCGAGCAGTGAACCAGGACCGACAGATCCCATGACCATCGACATGGACGTGATGGCCCCGCTGATGTTCGGCGGTCTGGTCGTCTTCCTGCTGATCGGCTTCCCCGTCGCCTTCAGCCTGGCCGCGACCGGGCTGTTCTTCGGCTTCCTCTCGATCGAGCTCGGCTTCTTCACCCCGGCCTATCTCGGCAACCTGCCGCTGCGCGTCTTCGGGATCGTGCAGAACGATCTGCTGCTCTCGATCCCCTTCTTTACCCTGATGGGCGCCATTCTCGAGCGATGCGGCCTTGCCGAGGACCTGCTTGAAGGCACCGGCCAGCTCTTCGGCAAGATCCCGGGCGGCCTCGCCTATGCGGTGATCCTGGTCGGCGCGGTGCTCGGCGCCATCACCGGCACGGTCGCCGCCTCGGTCATCGCCATGGGCATGATCTCGCTGCCCATCATGATGCGCTACGGCTACGACATGCGGATCGCCACCGGCGTGATCGCGGCCTCCGGCACCATCACCCAGGTCATCCCGCCCTCGCTGGTGCTGATCGTCCTCGGCGACCAGCTCGGCAAGTCGGTCGGCGACATGTATGCGGGCGCGATCGGGCCGTCGATCCTGCAGGTCCTCCTCTTCATCCTCTTCATCGCCGGCGTCAGCATCTTCGCGCCCCACAAGGTGCCGCCGCTGCCGGACGAGGCGCTGAAGCAGCGCGGCTGGCCGCTCATCTGGCGCGTGGCAAAGGGCATGGTGCCCTCCATCGTCCTCATCTTCCTCGTGCTCGGCACCATCTTCCTCGGCCTGGCGACGCCCACCGAGGCGGGCGCGATGGGCGCAGTCGGCGCCATCGGCCTCGCCTGGGTGAATGGCCGCTTCACCTGGTCGCTGCTGCGCCAAGCGATGGAGAACACCATGCGGATCACCGCCATGGTGATCTTTATCCTGATGGGCGCGACCGTGTTCAGCCTTGTCTTCCAGGGCGTCGACGGCTCGCTCTGGATCGAGCACATGCTAATGAAGCTGCCGGGCGGGGCGACCGGCTTCCTCATCGCGGTCAACATCTTCATCTTCTTCCTGGCCTTCTTCCTCGACTTCTTCGAGATCGCCTTCATCGTCATCCCGCTGCTGGCGCCCGTCGCGGCCAAGCTCGGCATCGACCTCGTCTGGTTCGGCGTGCTGATCTGCGTGAACATGCAGACCAGCTTCATGCACCCGCCCTTCGGCTTCGCGCTCTTCTACCTGCGCGGCATCGCCCCGAAGGAGGTCCGCAGCAGCGACATCTACTGGGGCGCCATCCCCTGGGTCGGGCTGCAGCTGGTGCTGGTCGCCATCGTGATCTTCTGGCCGCAGAGCGTGACCTACTGGATCGACAGGGGCACCGGCGTCGACCCGAGCACGGTGCGGATCGAGGTGCCGCTGCCCGACCTGCCGGAGGATGACGCGCCGCCGGTGTTCAAATAGGCGGGGGTCTGCCCCCGCAATTCGTCAACCGACCGGCGTCGCCATCGGGCAGGCCGCCTCCACCACCTCCGCCGCGTCGAGCGCCAGGTCCTCGCGCCAGCGCGGCGCGATGATCTGCACCCCCATCGGCAGCCCCTCCGCCGTCACGCCGGTCGGGACGGAGACGCTCGGCAGGCCGAGCAGCGGCGTCGCCAGCAAGGGCTG
This sequence comes from Belnapia sp., assembly GCF_059504005.1. Lineage (NCBI taxonomy): Bacteria > Pseudomonadati > Pseudomonadota > Alphaproteobacteria > Acetobacterales > Roseomonadaceae > Belnapia > Belnapia sp. The sequence goes on from NZ_JCACHU010000044.1 coordinate 142,820, forward strand.
CTGCGCCCGGTAGACGGCATCGAAGCCTTGCTGCCCTGCCACATCCAGCCCTTGCGGGAAGGGCGGCTCGGCCGAGACCGGGCAGAGCACCAGCGGCACCTCCGCCATGAAGCGCGCCCAGTCCCGCTGCCGCGTCGTGCGCCGCGCGGCGAGCCGCATGTAGCCTTCGAGGTCGGTCGGCAGGCAATGCGCCAGCATGAAGCGGTAGGTGTCCTGCGCGCCCTGGTCGGCATGCCGCGCGAAACTCTCGGCCATGAAGAGCCGCGCCTCGCCATGGGCGAAGGCATCCCAGTCCCGCGCCGCGCCGGCGAAATCGGGCGGCTCGCGCTCCTCGACCGCATAGCCGGCCGCCTCGAGGATGCGCCCCGCGCGCCGCACCGCCTCGGCGACCTCCGGGTGCACCCCCGTCCCCGCCGGGTCGACCGAGAGCGCGACGCGGATCGGCCGCGGCAGGAGCGGCCCCTCCAGCGGCGCCGGCATCCACCACGGGTCGCGCGCATCGCCCCGGGCCATGGCCGCGAGCGCCACCCGCAGGTCGGCGACGCGGCGGGCCAGCGGCCCCTGGGTCGACATCAGCTGGCCTGAGAGCGGCCGTTCCGCCGCCATGGTCGGGTTGAAGGCCGGCACGCGGCCGAAGCTCGGCCGGATGCCGGCGATGCCGCAGGCATAGGCCGGGTAGCGCACGCTGCCGCCAAGGTCGTTGCCATGGGCGATCGGCCCGATCCCCGCCGCACAGGCCGCCGCCGCCCCGCCGGAGGAGCCGCCCGGCGTATGCCCGGCGCTCCAGGGGTTGAGCGTCCGCCCGTGCAGCGCATTCTCGGTGAACCAGCGCATGGAGAGCGCCGGCGTATTGGTCCGGCCGAGGATGATCGCCCCCGCCGCCCGCAGGTTGGCGACGACGGCGCTGTCCTCCAGGGCGATCAGGTCGCGCCAGGGCACGCAGCCGTTGCTGGTCGGCAGACCCTTCTGGTCAGCATTGATCTTGGTGGTGACCGGCACGCCGTGCAGCGGCCCGACCGGCTCGCCCCTGGCAATGGCGGCGTCGGCGGCCTCGGCCGCGTCCAGCGCCTCCTGCTCCAGCACCAGCACGACGGCGTTGAGGGCCGGGTTCACCGCGGCGCAGCGGTCGAGCATCGCCCGCACCGCCTCCCGCGCCGAGACCGCGCGCAGCCGGATGGCGCGGGCCAGGTCGACGGCATTCCAGCGCCAGAGCTCGGGGGGCAGGTGCTGCATGGGGGTGGTCCCTTGTGCTGAGGGCCGCCATCATGGCCCGCCGGACACCAGGCTTTGTAGCCCCCTTCCCCGCCGGATCGGGCAAGCTCGCGCCAAAGAGGAGGCATCGCGGCCATGGCCGACGACTACATGCAGGAACGCGCGGAGGAGCTGGCCCAGCACCTCAAGCTCAACGACGGCAAGTCGGGCTATGTGGAGGCCACGGCGGATGGCTTCCGCGTCTATGTCCGGCGCAAATGGCCCGGCAAGCAGCTCGCCACCTGGGACGGGCTGCCGATCGAGTGGCACGAGAATGTCGGCACGCACAAGGCGGCCAACCGCTGAGGCGGCTCAGCCGTCCGCGCGCTTCCAGGTGATGACCAGCACGTCGCGGCAGGAGGGCAGCGCCGGGTCCACCGGCTGCACCGGCGTCACCCCATGCATGACCCGCCGGTCGTCGATGAGGGCCGTGTCGAGCCGGCCGAGCAGGGTGAAGCGCGCCAGCTCGGCCCCCGCATCGTCGGTGATGAGCGTCTCGCCGCCCGCGAGATTGGTCCGCGCCACCATGCCGATCAGCACGGTGTCGACGCCGTCATGGTGGACGCCCTCCGGCGTCGGGAAGCCCGGGGCGCCCGCCGCCGCCTCGATGCGGAACTGGTGCACCTCGACGAACCAGTCGGCGCCCGGCGTCCGCGCATCGGCGACCGATCGGCCGAGATCGAGCAGGGCCTGCAGCACCGGCCCCTCGCCCACCCCATCCTCGACCGGGGCGAACCAGCGCTCCACCCCGCCATTGAGGCTGTTGTGGACGACCGCCTGGAAATGCGCCCGGTGCGGCCCCCGCACATGCCCCGGCACGCCGGCGCGGGCGGAGAAATTGGCGTGGCGCCGCCGCCGGTAGCGGCCGCCATCGGCCATGAAGCGGTCGGTCTCCAGCCGCTCCCAGCTCCGGGCGAAGCCCGCGAGCGCCTGGGGCCGGAGGCCGAGCCGTGCCTCCAGCGCCACGCCCGGCACCCGTGCGAAGCCCTGCGCCGCCACCTCCGCCAGCAGCGGGTCCCCGTCCTCGATCCTCAGCGCCGCGCTCATGACACCTCACCGATCGCCGGGGCTTCCTCGGTCCGCCCGGCCAGGACTTCCGCCACATGGCGCACCTTCACCGGCACGCCCTCCCGCTTCAGCCGACCGGCCATGTTGAGCAGGCAGCCGAGATCGCCGGCGAGCAGCGTATCCGCTCCCGTCGCCGCGATGGACTTCGCCTTGTCGGCCACCATCCGCGTCGAGATGTCCGGGTACTTCACGCAGAAGGTCCCGCCGAAGCCGCAGCAGATCTCGGCATCGGCCATCTCCTTTACCACCACGCCGGGCATGGAGCGGAGGAGCGCCCTCGGCTGCGCCTTCACCCCGAGCTCGCGGAGCCCCGAGCAGCTGTCGTGATAGGTGACTACGCCCTCGAACCGCGCCGCGACGCCCTCCATCCCCCGCACGTCGGTCAGGAAGGAGACGAGCTCATGCGTCCTGGCGCCGAGCGCCTCCGCCTTGCCGCGATACTCCGGGTCGTCGTCGAAGAGCGCCGGGTAGTGGTGCGCGATCATCCCGCCGCAGCTCCCGCTCGGCACGACCACGTGGTCGTAATGCAGGAACTCGTCGATCACCGCCCGCGCCAGGTCCTTGGTTGTCTGCCGGTCGCCGCTGTTGTAGGCCGGCTGGCCGCAGCAGGTCTGCGCCCGCGGCACCTCCACCTGGCAGCCAGCCTCCTCCAGCAGGGCGATGGCGGAGAAGCCGACATTCGGCCGGTAGAGATCGACCAGGCAGGTGACGAAGAGGGCGACACGGGGACGGGTCTGGAGCATGCCTGCAATCTAGGCGCACCGCGGCCCCGGCGGAAGGACGCCGAGTCCGAAACTGTACTGCTCCGTCAGCGGGGCAGTAGCAGGAACAGTCGGGCCGGCTCGCGCATCAGCCCGGCCCGCGCCGCAGCATCGGCCCCCCAGCCCCAGAACAGGTCGCCGCGGGCCATGCCGCGGATCGCGCCCCCAGTGTCCTGCGCCAGGACGATACGGCGGATCGGCCGGCCGTTCAGCGGGTCCCGCGTCTCGAGGAAGACCAGCGCGCCGAGCGGCACGATCCCCGCATCGACGGCGAGCGACCGCCCGGGCGTCAGCGGCACCCCGAGCGTGCCAATCGGGCCCATCTCCGGTGCGAGCCCCGCGACGGGGCGGAAGAAGACGAATGCGGGGTTCTCCCTGAGCAGCGCCGCCGCCTCCCCGGGCGGGGCGGTGCCGAGCCAGGCGCGGATAGCCTGCATCGACATGGCCTCGCGGGCGATGGCGCCGCGCTCGATCAGGCTGCGGCCGATCGGCCGGTAGGGATGCGCATTCCGCCCGGCATAGCCGAGCCGCAGCACCCGCCCGTCCGGCAGCCCGATCCGGCCGGAGCCCTGGATCTGCAGGAAGAAGGCATCGACCGGGTCATCCACCCAGGCGAGTTCCAGCCCCTGCCCCTCGAGCCCACCCGCCTCGATGGCGCCACGGTCCAGCAGCCGCAGCGGCCCGTCGGGCGGCAGGGCGAAGAGCGGCACGGCATAGCCGCTGCCCGGCACCTCCGCTCCGCGCAACTCGGGCTCGTAGTAGCCGGTAACGAGCCCTTCCCCCAGCGGGTGCGGCGCGAAGGCGCGCTCGAAGAAGGCGGCCGCTTCGCCCGGCGGCACCGCCTCGGCGGCCGCGCAGGCCTCGGCCCAGGGAGCGGCGAACTCCGGCGGCCCGGCGCGCCACGCCTCGCAGGAACGGAGAAAGGGCGCCAGCGCCGCCTCCGGCGCCTCGCCCGGCCAGTCCGACGGCCAGCCCGCCCCGCCCAGCATCAGGGCAAGGCCGAGGAGGAGCAACGCCAGAGCCGGCTCGGAGGCCCCCGGCGGCGAGGCCGCGGAAGGCCGTAGGACGCCCCGCCGCAAGGCCGCGGGAAGGTCTAGGCCGAGCGGGTGGCGACCAGCTTCCAGGTCGGGTCCGCCTGGTTCAGGTCGCGCTGGAAGGTCCAGACATCGGTCAGCTCGGTCACCGCGTCGCTGCCCGTCACCACCTCGCCGTTGCGGCCGGTGGTCAGGTTGATCTGGTCGGTGACGAAGCGGATGGTGACGTCGGCGATGCTGCCGCGCAGGTCGGCCGCCTCGATCGCCAGCTCATGCACGGCGCGCAGCTCGGTCCGCTGGGTCTCGCCGGCATTCTCCCGCGCGGTGATGGCCTGCTCGAAACCGGCATAGGTGTCGTCCGACAGCAGCGCTCGCAGCGTCTGCCGGTCGCCGGCGGCGAAGGCGGCCACGATCATGCGGAAGGCCGCCTCCGCCCCGTCGAGGAAGGCGTTCGGCTCGAAGCTGCGGTCGAGTCCGGCGATGCGTGACAGCGCCTGGCCCGGCGGCGTGCGCGGGTCGGGCACCACGCGCCGGCTTCCCGCCGCCGCGGCAGGGCCGCGTACTTCCTCGGCGACGCCCTCTATTGCGCCGCCGCGCGGGTCGAAGCCCGCCGGCCGCGCTTCCGGCTGTACCGGCCGTTCGAAGCCCGTGCGCTTGCCGAGCACGCTCCGCAGCCGCAGCACGAGGAAAGCCGCGATCATCGCAAACAGGATGAGATCGACCGGAAATCCGCCCGTCATCATGAACTCCTTTTCACCTATCTAGGCGAGCGACCCCTCCCCCGCAACGGCCGGGAGGATGGCGGGGCCATAAACAATGACCCATGAACGGCGCTTGCCGGCCCGGTGCGCCCCCGCTACGCCGGGGCAGGAATGCCGGGAGGAAGACCACAGTGATCCTGCTGCGCCATGGGCAGAGCGAGTTCAACCTCCATTTCACCGCGACCAAGCGCGACCCCGGCATTCCCGACCCGAAGCTGACCGAGCTCGGTCTGCAGCAGGCCGAGGCGGCGGTGCTGGCGCTGGCCGGCGAGCGCATCACCCGCATCATCGCCTCGCCCTATACCCGCGCCCTGCAGACGGCGGCGCCCATCGCCCGCCAGCATGGCCTGCCGATCCTGGTGAACCCGACCGTGCGGGAGCGCTACGCCTTCTCCTGCGACATCGGCTCGCCCTGCACCGAGCTCGCCATCGCCTTCCCCGGCCTCGACTTCGCCCATATCGACGATGTCTGGTGGCCCGCGGTGGAGGAGCCGGACCATGGCATCGAGGCCCGCGCCGCCCTGTTCCGCGCCGAGATGGCGGCGCTGCCGGACTGGCGGGAGACGCTGGTCGTCTCGCATTGGGGCTTCATCCTGGCCATGACCGGGGAGCGGGTGATGAACGGCGAGTGGCGCCGCTGCGACCCGACCGCGCCGGCGCCGGAGGCGATCCAGTGGCGGCAGCCGCACCCGACCGCGGTCAAGCCCTGACAGCCCGGCGGGGGCGTGCTAACCGCCCCGCCTCCTCGTGAAAGGCGCCCCGATGTCCGACCTGCCGAACGGCGACCCCAATCAATCCTCCCCCGGGGCCCCGCAGGGCCCGCTGGTGCTGAACATCCAATACACCAAGGACCTCTCCTTCGAGGTGCCGGGGGCGCCCGAGATCTTCGCCACGCTGCGCGAGCAGCCGCGCGTTGACCTCCAGCTCGACGTCCAGGCGCGGCCGGTGCAGGAGGGCGGCAACGTCTTCGAGGTCTCGCTGCAGATTCGCGCCGATGCCCAGGCCGAGGGGCGCGCCTGCTTCATCGCCGAGCTGGTCTACTGCGGCATCTTCACCGTGAACGTGCCGCCAGAGCAGCTGGAGCCGGTGCTGCTGGTCGAGTGCCCGCGCCTGCTCTTCCCCTTCGCCCGGAACATCCTGGCCGATGTGACGCGCGAGGGCGGCTTCCCGCCGGTGATGCTGGCGCCGATCGACTTCGTCGCCCTCTGGCAGTCCCGCCGTGCCGAGGGCCAGGTGGCCGGCACCGCCTGACCCCCTTGGCGGGGGTGGTTCGGCCACCCCCGCCCGCCGCCCTCCCCACCGGGCCGTGTTGCCGACATCCCGTTGGCATTCGCCGGAGCTTGCCGGGTTGCGGCTGGAGCATGCCGACCGCGAGCAGCCAGGCGGGAAATTCACCCGCATCATCCCGGCCGTGCCGGCATGGGCGGTGTCGCTGAGCAGCGCCCCGGCGAAGTAGGCGATCGGGAAGCCGGCCATGCCGGCGCGCGAGACGGGCGGGTGTCGTCGGCCATGGCGCCCAGCGCCGCGCGGCAGGGCGCCGCCCTTGCCGTCCGCCGGGCTTGCGGCTGTTCGTTCCGATATGCATATAGTCTATTATCATAACGAAAGCCCTGCCCATGCCGATCGCCGAGGCGGTGCAGCTTGCCCCGCCGATTCACCGCCTGCGGCCGCGCACCGAGCCGGCGGTGCCCATCCTGCTCTCGCCGCCGCATCTAACGGGGGGCGAGCTGCCGGCCCTCGCCGCCACGCTGCAATCCGGCTGGGTGGCGCCCGCCGGCCCCGCCCCGGCCGCCTTCGAGGCCGCGATCGCCGAGGCGACCGGCCAGCCGCATGTCCTGGCGCTGGCCTCCGGCACGGCGGCGCTGCATCTCGGCTACCGCTGCCTCGGCCTCGAGCGGGGCGACGAGGTCTGGACCGCGACCCTCACCTATGTCGCCACCATCGCCCCGGCGGTGCAGATGGGCGCCCGCCCCCGCTTCCTCGACGTCTCGCCCGAAAGCTGGACCCTCGACCCGAATCTCCTGGAGCGCGAGCTGGGGCGGGCCGCCCGCGCCGGCCGGCTGCCCCGCGCCGTCGTCCCGGTCGACCTCTTCGGCCAGAGCTGCGACCTCGACGCCATCCTCGGCCTCTGCGACCGCTGGAGCGTGCCCGTGCTCTGCGACAGCGCGGAGGCGCTCGGCGCCACCTATCGCGGCCGCCCGGCCGGCCAGGGCGCCCGCCTGGCGGCCTTCAGCTTCAACGGCAACAAGATCGTCACCGCCGGCGGCGGCGGGGCGCTGGCCTCGGCCGATTCGGCGCTCATCGCCGAGGCGCGCGGCCTCGCCAACCAGGCCAGGCGCCCGGCGCCGCATTACGAGCATGAGACGACGGGCTATTCCTACGGCCTCTCCTCCGTCCTCGCCGCGCTCGGCCTGGCGCAGCTCGGCGCGCTGACGGACCGCGTCGCCGCCCGCCGCGCCATCTTCGAGCGCTACCGAGCCGGCCTCGGCGACCTGCCGGGGATTGCCTTCATGCCCGAGCCCGGCTGGAGCCGCGGCACCCGCTGGCTGACCGCCCTGCTGCTCGACCCCGCCCTCGGCGCGCCGTGCCGCGAGGCGGCACCGTCGCTGCCAGCCTGTTCGAGCGCGCCCTGTGCCTGCCCTCCGGCAGCGCGCTGACCATCCGCCAGCAGGACCGGGTGGTCGGCGTGCTGCGCCGCCTGTGGCGGCGCTGATGGGCCCGCCTCGGCATGCCATCGGCCGGCGGGAGCGAACCGCCCATGCCTCCCGGCCCCGGCCGGGATGCGGGGGCAGGGCACCCGATGCGCATCCTCTATCTCCACCAGCATTTCTCCACCCCCGGCGGCGCCACGGCGACGCGCAGCTTCGCCATGGCCCGGGCGCTGGCCGCCCGCGGCCACCGGGTGACGCTGGCCTGCGGCGGCTACGAGGGTGCCGAGACCGGCCTCGCCGGCCCCTTCGGCCGCGGCCGGCGCGAGGGCGCGGTCGATGCCTTCCGCGTCGTCGAATTCGCCGTCCCCTGCGGCAACCGCCAGGGCCTCCGCGAGCGGGCCGGCGCCTTCCTGCGCTATGCCGGCCGCGCCGCCGGGCTGGCGCTGTCCGGCCGGTTCGACCTGGCGCTCGCCAGCTCGACGCCGCTGAGCGTCGCCCTGCCTGCTCTGCTCGCCCAGCGGCTGCGCCACCTGCCCTTCGTTTTCGAGATCCGCGACCCCTGGCCGGAGCTGCCGCGCGCCATGGGGATCGGCAGCCCCGGCCTCTGGTGGGCGATGGACCGGCTGGCGGATGCCGCCTGCCGCCAGGCCCGGGCCGTCATCGCCCTCTCTGAGGGCATGGCCGAGACCGCCCGCGCCCACGGCGCCCGCGAGGTCTCGGTGCTGCCGAATGGCTGCGACCTCGCGCTGTTCGGCCCCCACGTCCTGCCCTGGCGCCCGCCCGGCCTGCCGCCCGATGCGGTGCTCGCCACCTATGCCGGCGCCCATGGCCCGGCCAATGGCCTCCACCAGCTGATCGAGGCGGCCGCACGGGTGCGGGACCGGCGCCTCCATTTGCTGCTGGTCGGCGAGGGCGCGGAGAAGCGCCGCCTGCAGGCTGCCGCCGCCGGCCTGCGCAACCTCCACTTCCTCGACCCGCTGGCGAAGCCGCGCCTGGCCGCGCTGCTGGCCGGCAGCCAGGTCGGGCTGCAATGCCTGGCGCCGGTGCCGACCTTCGCCGAATGGACCGCGCCAAACAAGCTGATGGACTACCTGGCGGCGGGCCTTCCGGTCGTCGCCAACTGCCCCGGCCGCGCCGCCCGGCTGCTGGAGGAGGGGCTCTGCGGCCTGGTCACCCCGCCGGGCGATGCGGCCGCCCTCGCCGCCGCGCTCGATACGCTCGCCGCCGACCCGGCGCGCCGCGCCGCGCTCGGCCACGCCGCCCGCCTCCAGGCCGAGCAGCGCTGGGACCGGCGGCTGCTTGCCGACCGCTTCTGCGCCCTAGTCGAGGCCGCCGCCTGATGGAGCTGCACCTGGTCGCCGCCGCCCGGCCCAACCTGCCGAAGCTCGCCGCCCTCTGGCCTGCGCTGGCCGAGGCGCGCCTGCCCCTTCGCCCCGTGCTGCTCCATACCGGGCAGCATCACGATGCCGGCCTCTTCGGCGACCACCTCGCCGCGCTCGGCCTGCCCGAGCCGGCGATCAGCCTCGGCATCGCCGGGGGCGGCCATGCGGCGCTCACCGGCCGCACCATGATGGCGGCGGCCGAATGCTGGCAGAGCCGCCGACCCGCCGCCGTGGTCGTCGCCGGCGATGTCGACGGCGCGCTCGCCGCCGCGCTCGCGGCCCGCAGGCTCGGCCTGCCGCTGGTCCATCTGGAGGCCGGGCTCCGCTGCGACGATGCCGACATGCCCGAGGAGATCAACCGCCGCGCCATCGACGCCATCGCCACCCATCACTGGGCGCCGGACGAGGCGAGCGCCGCCCGCCTCCGCGGCGCGGGGCATGGCGAGGTCCGCGCCGTCGGCAATGCGATGATCGACACGCTGCTCCGCCAGCTTCCCGCCGCCCGCGCCCGGCCGCTGCCGCCGGGCCTCGCCCCGGGCGGCTACGGCGTCGTCACCCTGCACCGCGCCGCCAATGTGGACGACCCTGCGGCCTTCGCGGCGCTGCTCGACGGCCTCGGCGCCGCCGCCCGCCTCCTGCCCCTCGCCTGGCCGGTGCATCCCCGGGCCGCCGCCCGCCTCGCCGGCCATGGCCTCGCCCCGCCGCCCGGCATCGCCCTGCTACCGCCGCTGGCCTATCCGGACTTCCTCGCCCTGCTGGCGGGCGCCCGGCTGGCAGCGACCGACAGCGGCGGGGTGCAGGAGGAGAGCGTGGTGCTCGACCTCCCCTGCCTCACCCTCCGCCCGAGCACGGAGCGGCCGGTGAAGCTGGAGGCGGGCTCCAGCCGCCTCGTCGCCCCGGCCGCCCTGGCGGCCTCGGTCGCCGCCGTCCTGGCCGGCAAATGGCCGCGCGCCCGGCCGATCCCGCTCTGGGATGGCGGGGCCGGGGCCCGCATGGTTGCCCATCTCGCGGAGCAGGACTGGTGCGCCGGATGATCCTGATGCTCTCCGCGGCCCATCCGCCCGACGACATCCGCGTGGTCCGCAAGAGGAGGCCGCGGCGCTTGCCGAGGCCGGCTGGCCGGTCCGCCACCTCGCCCCCGGCCCCGCCGATGCGCCGGGGCGCGTCGCCGGCGTCGCCATCGAGACCTATCGCCGCCGCCCCGGCTGGCGCGGGCGCCTGCTCAACCTGCCCCGGCTCGCCCGCCGCGCAGCGTCGAGCGGCGCCCGCATCCTGCACGCCAGCGAGCCGGATGCCTGGCTCGCCGCCCTCTGGGCCGCGCGGCGCAGCGGCGCCCGTGTGGTGCTCGACGTGCATGAGCACTACCCTTCCCGCTTGGATTCCCGCCTCCCCCGCCCACTCCGGCCGCTGGCCCGGTCGACACTCCGCCTCGCCTGCCGCTTGGCCGCCCGCGCCGCCGATGCGGTGGTGGTGGCGAAGGACGGGCTGGCCGAGGATTTCGCCGCCCCCCGCCGCACCATCGCGGTGCGGAACTACGCGCTGCCCGCAGCCCTCGCCCCGCGCGAGCACCGGCCCGGCCCGCTCACCCTGGTCCATGCCGGCGCGATGACGCGGAGCCGCGGCTGGCCTCAGCTGCTCGCCGCCCTCGCCCTGCTGCCGGGCGACACGCGCCTCCGCCTCGTCGGCCGCTTCACCGACGGGTCGGAGGCGGCATTCGCGGCCGAGGCCGCGCGCCTCGGCCTCGCGCCCCGGATCGAATGCCTCGGCTGGCGACCGCATGCGGAGGCGCTGGCGCTGGTGGCGGAGGCCGACATCGCCCTCGTCCTGTTCCAGCCGGGCGAGACCAACCACCGGCTCGCCCTGCCGCATAAATTGCTCGATGCGATGCTGGCCGGCCTGCCGGTCATCGTCCCGGCCTTCGCCACCGAGGTCGCGGCCGTCATCCGCGATGCCGGCTGCGGCCGGCTGGTCGAGACCGCCGACCCGGGCGCCATTGCGGCCGCCATCCGCGACCTCGGCTGCCCGGGGCGGCGGGCCCGGCTCGGCGCTGCCGGGCGGGCCGCCGCCGTCACCCGCTATGCCTGGCCGGCCGAGACGGCGCGGCTCGTCGCGCTGTACCGGACGCTCGCTCCCCCAAGCGTCGATAGCCAAGCGGCGCCCGCCGGCCTATAGCGGCGCCATGGCCCGCCGCGCGCCGCACCGAATCCTGCTGAACCTGCTGCTCGACAGCCTGATCGCCTGCCTCGCCCTGCCGGCAGCGATGGCGCTGGCCGCGCCCGGTGCCTGGCCGCCGGAGCCGACCGCCCTGCCCTGGTGGCTGCTCGCCCTGCCCGGCGCGGCTCTGACGCTGCTCGCGGCCGGGCTGCCGGTGCGACTGCCGCAGCAGTACTGGCGCTATGCCGGCCTGCCGGACCTCCTCGGCATCGCGGGCGCGGCGGTGATGGCCGCGATCCTCTTCTCCGGCGGGCTGCGCCTGCTGCATGGCTGGGAGCCGCCGAACCCCGCCTTCCCAGCCATCCATGCGCTCACCCTCGGCCTGTTGCTCGGGGCGCCGCGCGTCGCCGGGCGGCTGCATCACGGGCGGCGCGGGCCGGAGGGCGTCGGCGCTGCCCAGCCCGTGCTGCTGGTGGGCGCCGGGGACGGCGCCAGCCTCTTCATCCGCGGCCTCGCCCAGGAGCGGAGCCCGAGCTACCGCGTGGTCGGCATCCTCTCCATGCGCTCGCGCCAGGCGGGGCGGCGCATCCAGGGCCACCCGATCCTCGGCACGGCGGACGAGATTCCCGCCGTGCTCGACCGCATGCGGGACGAGGACCGGCTGCCGGCGCTCATCGTGCTCACGACCTCCCATGTCCAGGGCCTCGCCCTCGAGCGCCTGCTCGATGCCGCGGACCGCCACGGCGTCCCGGTCCGCCGCGCCCCCTCCATCACCAGCCTCGACCCGGCCGCGCGGCGGATGGATGACCCGCTGCAGGCGAAGGAGGCGCAGCCCGTCCAGCTCCGCCCCGTCCTCATCGAGGACCTGCTGGACCGCCCGCAGGTGCCGCTCGACCGCGAGGGCATGGCGCGGCTGATCCAGAGCCGCCGCGTCCTCGTCACCGGCGCCGGCGGCACGATCGGCGGCGAGCTGGCCCGGCAGGTGGCCGCCCTCGGCCCGGCGCAGCTCACCCTACTCGACCATGGCGAGTTCGCGCTCTACGAGATCGACCTCGAGCTCCGCGAGCGCAACCCGGACGTCCCCCGCCGCGCCGTGCTCGCCGATATCCGCGACGAGTCGCGCATGCGCCGGCTGATGGAGGAGCTGCGCCCCGAGCTCGTCTTTCACGCCGCCGCCCTCAAGCACGTCCCCATGGTGGAGAACGACCCGCTGGAGGGGCTGCAGACCAACGCCCTCGGTACCCGGATCGTGGCCGATGCCGCCCGCTCGGTCGGCTGCAAGGCGATGGTCTTCATCTCCACCGACAAGGCGGTGAACCCGACCAGCGTCATGGGCGCCAGCAAGCGCCTGGCCGAGATGTACTGCCAGGCGCTGGAGCGCGAGGCCCGCGCCACGGGCGGCATGCGCTGCGTCACCGTCCGCTTCGGCAACGTCCTGGGCTCGACCGGCTCCGTCGTGCCGCTCTTCCGGCGCCAGCTCGAGCGCGGCGGGCCGCTCACCGTCACCCATCCGGACATGCGCCGCTACTTCATGACGGTGCGCGAGGCGGTGGGCCTCGTCCTCCAGGCCTCGGTCATCGGCGCCGAGGACCGGGACGACCAGCCCAAGGAGTTGGCCGAGGGCGGCATCTTCGTCCTCGACATGGGCAAGCCGGTGAAGATCGTCGACCTCGCCCGCCGCATGATCCGCCTCGCCGGCCTCAGGCCGGAGGAGGATGTGGACATCCGCTTCACCGGCCTCCGCCCCGGCGAGAAGCTCTACGAGGAGCTGTTCCACGGCCAGGAGCCGCCGCGCCCGACCGAGTTCCGCGGCCTGCTGATGGCGACGCCCCGCACCGCGGACCCGGCGCTGGTCGGCCGCGCCATCGACGAGATCGCCGCCAGCAGCCGTGCCGGCAGTACCCGCGCCGCCCTCGCCCAGCTCGGCCGGCTGGTGCCGGAGTTCACCCACAAGGCGGAGGGGGAGGAGGCGCGGAAGGCGCAGTAGCCGCCGCCCTTCCATGCGGGGCCGGGAGGTTCAGCGCTCCTCGAGCCAGTCCACATTGCCATCGTCGAGGTCGTAGCGGGCGGCGACGATCTTCAGCCGGCCCTCGCGCAGCTGCTGCTGCACCACCGGGCTCTGCGTCCTGAGCCGCGTCGCCACGCGCCGGGCATTCGCCACCACCGCATCGTCCAGCTCCACCTCGCCGGAGGGGCGGCGGGCGGTGAGCACCGCGGGGATGATCGGCTGGATCATCTCGCCGATCACGCCGGGGAAGGTCGCGTTCCGCTGCACTACGTCCAGCGCCGCGGCGACGGCGCCGCAGCCCTCGTGCCCGAGCACCACGACCAGCGGGCAGCCGAGCACGCCGACGCCGTACTCGACGCTGCCGAGCGCCGCGGTATCGACCGTGTTGCCGGCATTGCGGACGATGAACAGCTCGCCGAGGCCGCGGCCGAACAGCAATTCGGGCGGCACCCGGCTGTCGGAGCAGCCGACGAGCACGCAGAAGGGCGCCTGCCCGCGCGCCAGCTCCACCCGCCGCTCGCGGCCCTGGGCGCTGCGGAAGGGCGCCTCGGTGCGGAACTGGTCGTTGCCGGCCTTCAGCAGGCCGAGCGCGGCATCCGGGGTGAGATCCGTCTTCGGCACCGGCCCTGCCGCCCGGGCGGGGCCGGGCGGCAGGGCCAGGCTGGCCAGCAGGGCGCCGCCGGCCATCACGGCGCGGCGCCCCGGGACGGCGGGGCGATGGACCAGGCCGCCGCAGCAGCCGCAAGCGTCATGACGCATCGGATATCCTCCGGACCTGACGAGGTGCCAGAGGCAACGCGCGACGCCGTGATTCGGCCAGGGCGGCGGATGCCGCGCTCAGGCGCGCGGGCCGGCCGCCAGGATCGCCTCCACCACCTCCTGCACCTCCAGCGCCTCGCGCAGCGTCGCCAGGTGGTGCCGCTCGCCGCGGGTCATCGCCGCCACGCCGGCGAGCTGGTCTCTCAGGACCAGCGGCCGCATGCGCTCGTTCGGCAGCGCATCCGGCGCCTGCGCCCAGGCACCATCCGGCCCGCGCCGCTCGGCGAAGGACCAGTCGCGCAGCCGGATCGCACCGTTCAGCGTCCAGGCATTGTGGTCGTCCTTCGTTGTGGTCCCGACGCCGCCCAGGAGCTGCACGGGCACCCCGCCGGCCCGCAGCCGGGCGCGGATCGCCGTCTCCGCCCCATCCCCCGGCGGGAAGTCGACCGTAGCCTCCTCCAGCGCAAGCGGGCCGAGCTGCCGCCGGGTGAGGAAGAGGAAATGGGAGACCACCTCCCGCGTGAAGCCGCCTTCCGCCCGGCGCGCGAGCCACCCTGCCGCCTCGCTCTGCCAGCCGCGCGGCCAGGCGGCGAAGCCGACCTCGATCTCGAGCGCCGCCGGCCGCAGCCCCTCGCGCCAGGCGGCGAGGTCGCGCACCGCGGGCGAGGAGGCCATCGGGAAGTTCACCGCCGCCCGCGCGCCCCCTGCCTCCGCCCGGGCGACGAAGGCCCGCGCCTCGGCCAGGTCCGTCGCCAGCGGCTTCTCGAGGAAGACCGCCCGCCCTGCCGCTAGCGCCGCCTCGGCCAGCGGGATATGGGCCGCCGGCGGCGCGGCGACGTACAGGCAGTCGCAGGCCGCGATCACCGCCTCGGCGGAGCCGAGCATCGGCACCCCGCCCGGGACCGCGGCCAGCCGCCCCCGCGCCGCCTCCGCCGGGTCCCACACCCCGGCCGGGCGCACGCTGCCCGCCGCGTGGTCGAGCGCCGCGCGGAGCAGCCGCTCCCCCATGATGCCGAAGCCGATGATGCCGAGGGCGATGGGAGCGGGCATGGCAATGATCCTGGATGGGGCGCCGCCCTCAATCCGCGTCGCCGAGGCTGTTACGCAGCGTCAGCTCCGGCAGGCCGAGGACGAGCAGGAAGGCCGCCGTCATCACCACGCCGCTGAGCAGGAAGCAACCCGTCAGCGCCGAGCGGTAGGCCGCCCCGACCGCGGCCTGCTGCGCGGGGCCCATCCCCGCCATCGCCTCGATCCCGTGCTCGGTCAGCCGGGCCAAGTCGAGCCCGCCCCCGATGCCCGCCAGCGCCGCCGAGAGCCGCGAGGTCATGATCATCCCCGAGGCCGCCACCCCGATCGCGGCGCCGAGCGAGCGGACGAAGGCCATCGCCCCCGTCGCCGCGCCGAGCTCGCGGTGCGCGACCGCATTCTGCACCGCCGTCGTCAGGTTCGGCATGCCCATGCCCATGCCGAGCCCGAGCGCCCCCATCGACACCAGGAAGGCCGCCGGCCCCGCCGCCATCCAGGCGAAGAGGGCAAGGCTGGCCAGCGCCGCCGCCTCCAGCCCGAGCGCGGCCAGCAGGAAGGGCTTGTTCCGCCCGAGCCGGGAGACGATCCGCCCCCCGATGACCGAGCTGAGCACCATGCCCACCACCTGCGGCAGCATCATCATCCCGGCGACCGCCGGGCTCATCCCGAGCACGAGCTGGAAGTAGAGCGGCAGGAAGACGGTGGAGCCGAGCATGGCGAAGGTCATCATCCCGCCCACCGCGACGCCGCGGGCGAAGATCGCGTTGCGGAACAGGGCGAGGCGGATCAGCGGCTCCGGCGCCCGCAGCTCCCACCAGAGGAAGAGGCCGATCAGCCCCGCCGTCCCCAGCGCCAGCGCCAGGCTCTCGACCGAGGCCCAGGGGAATTCCGTCCCGCCCCAGGCCAGCAGCAGCAGCAGGGCGGCGGTCGCGCCGGCCAGGAGCGCCGAGCCGAGATAGTCGACCTGGCGCGCCTGGCCCGAGGGCGGCGCCTTCAGCCCGATGGCGATCATCACCATAGCGAGCAGGCCGATCGGCAGGTTCACGTAGAAGACCCAGCGCCAGGACAGCGCCGAGGTGATGACGCCGCCGAGCAGCGGCCCGGCGACGCTGGAGAGCGCGAAGGTCCCGGTGAAGAGCCCCTGGTAGCGCGGCCGCTGCCGGGGCGTCACCACGTCGCCGATCACCGCCTGGGCCAGCACCAGGAGCCCGCCCGCCCCGAGCCCCTGCAGCGCCCGGAAGCCGATCAGCTGCCCCATCGACTGCGCCGCCCCGCAGAGCAGCGAGCCGACTAGGAAGAGCGAGATGGCGACGAAGAACAGCCGCCGCCGCCCGTAGAGGTCGGAGAGCTTGCCGTAGAGCGGCGTCGTCGTGGTCGAGGTCAGCATGAAGGCCGTGACCACCCAGGAGAGATGCGCCATCCCCCCGAGCTCGCCTACCATCCGCGGCAGGGCGGTGTTGACGATGTTCTGGTCGAGCGCCGCCAGCATCATCGCCAGCAGCGCCCCGGCGAGGACGGTCCTGAGCCGCACCGTGGGGTGGGGCGCCGCCTCGGGCATGGGGTCCGGCAGGGCGGCATCGGTGCGGATTCGGCTGCTCACGCGCTCTCCTCGGCCCGGGCGGGCAGGCCCCGGGGCGGCCCTTGGGGGTAAGGCGGGCCGACGGGGCCGGTTCCGGCCGCCCTTCTACGCCCGCGCGGGCGCCAGCCCATGCCCCGACGCGATGTTGCGCTTCGATACCGGGCTTGATTTGTCCCGTCCGCCCCGGCGGTCTATCCCCGGGGGCATGAGTACAGCCGCACCCCGCCCCATCGCCTTCTTCGACATGAAGGCCCAGCAGGCGCTGATCCGGGCCGAGATCGATGCCGGCATCGCCCGCATCCTCGACCATGGCCGATTCATCCAGGGCCCCGAGGTCGATGCGATCGAGGCCGGGCTCGCCGAATTCTCCGGCGCCGCGCATGCGGTCGGCGTCTCCTCCGGCACGGATGCGCTGCAGATCGCCATGATGGCCGAGGGCATCGGGCCGGGCGACGCCGTCTTCCTCCCCGCCTTCACCTATACGGCGACGGCCGAGGTGCCGCTCGTCCTCGGCGCCACGCCGGTCTTCGTCGATGTCGAGGAGGGCAGCTTCAACATCGACCTCGCCGATCTCGAGCGCCGGCTGGAGCTGGTGCGGAAGGAGGGGCGCCTGCGCCCCCGTGCTGTCGTCGGCGTCGACCTCTACGGCCTGCCGGCCGACTGGCCCGCCATCGAGGCGCTCTGCGCCAGGCACGGCATGTTCGCCCTCGACGATGCCGCCCAGGCCTTCGGCGGTGCGCTCGGCAACCGCCGGCTCGGCACCCATGGCCATGCGACGGCGCTGAGCTTCTACCCGACCAAGACGCTCGGCTGCTACGGCGACGGCGGCGCCATCCTCACCAACGATGCCGACCGGGCGGAGCTCTACCGCTCACTCCGCACCCATGGCGAGGGCAAGACGCGCTACGAGGTGCAGCGCACCGGCATGAACGGCCGGCTCGATTCCATCCAGGCCGCCATCCTGCTCGCCAAGCTCCCCCTGCTGGAGGGCGAGCTAAAGGCGCGCGCCCGGGCCGCCGCCTGGTACGAGGCGCATCTCGCCGGCCGGGTCCGCACCCCGCAGGTCCCGGCCGGCGCCAGCAGCGCCTGGGGCATCTACACGGTGGTCCTGCCTGATGCCGCGGCCCGCGCCCGCGTCCAGGACAGCATGAAGGCGGCCGGCATCCCGTCGGCGATCTACTACCCGAAGCCGCTGCACCACCAGCCGGCCTATGCCGCCGCCCATGCCGGCAGCATCGCCCAGGGGGACAGGTCCGGCCCGCCGCCGCTGCCGGTCAGCGAGCGGCTTTGCCACCAGGTGCTCTCCCTGCCGATGCATCCCTACCTCACCGAGGAGGATGTGGCCGGCGTCGCCGCCGCCGTAATCGCCGGACTGTAATCGTTTCCTTGGCGGTTCGTGCTTGAACCGCCGTCCGCGCGCGGGCTTCCATGACGGCCAAGCGTCAAGGAGGCGACGGTCGTGCCGTACTCCACTACCATGCGGCTCGGCCGTCGCGCCCTGTTGGGTGCGGCCGCCCTTGCGCCCGGGCTCGCCCGGGCCGAGGGCGAACCGGTGGACGTCCTGCTGGTCCTCGCCGTCGACGTCTCGCGCTCGGTCGATGAGGACGAGGCCCGGCTCCAGCGCGAAGGCTACCGCAACGCCGTCTCCGACCCGGCGGTGATCGAGGCCGTGCGCGGCGGCATGATCGGCGCCATCGGGCTGGCCTATGTCGAATGGGCCGGGGCCGAATACCAGCGCCTCCTGCTGCCCTGGCACCGCATCGCCGGCGCCGGGGATGCCGAGGCCTGGTCGGAGCTCCTGGCCGAGGCCCCGCGCGCCTCGCTGTCCTGGACATCGATCTCGAGCGCGCTCGACTTCTCGCTGAAGGTGCTGAACGACGCCCCCTTCGAGGCGATGCGCCGGGTGATCGACGTCTCCGGCGACGGGGTGAACAACAGCGGCGGGCCGGTGGAGCTGGCCCGCGACCGGGTGGTGGCCGAGGGCGTGACCATCAACGGCCTGCCCATCGTGAACGACCGCCCCACCTTCGGCCGGATGCCGCCGGTGCCGCTCGACGAGTACTACCGCGAGAACGTCATCGGCGGCCCCGGCGCCTTCGTCGTGGTCGCCGAGGACTTCCAGAGCTTCGGCAATGCGGTGAAGCGGAAGCTGATCCGCGAGATCGCCGCATTGCCCGCGACGCCGGCGGGCTGAGCCCCTATTTCATCGCATGATTCACGCCTTCGGCCGTTCCAGCCCCCGGCGATCATGCCCTACCGCTCGACATCCTCGATCGAGAGGCCGAAGGCCGCGACGCCCTCGGCCAGCAGGTCGCCCAGCATGTCCATCTGGAGGAGGTAGGCGCCTGCCGCCATCTGCTCGTTCCGCTCGTTGGCGAGGCGCACCGCCTCCTCCCAGTCCTCCGGCCCGTAATCGCCGCGGCCGGTCCAGGCCAAGGCGATGAGCGCCGCCTGCTCGTCCTGGTTCAGCCCGTCGATGAAGGCGACGAGCGTTTCCTCGGTCATGTCGTCCGGGTCTTCTTGCAGCAGCGCCGCCTCGCTGTCGTCATCCTCGGAGAGCTGCTCCGGGTCGCCTTCCTCCGTGCCCTGCAGGGCCCGCGCATGGTCGACGACCGTCGCCACGGTTTCCAGGCTGATGCCCAGGTCGACCTCGTCGTCGTCAGTCGGTGGTGCCATCGCCCCCGGTCCCCTCAAGCCCGCCGCGGCCGGGATGGCCGCGACGGACCCGTTAAGAGCCGGGACCGACATCGGTTCCCCGGCTTCATGACGAATGGGCACCACACCAATAAGAGATGGAACAGGGGGTCGATATCGACGTTTCGGGGATATGGCTGCTGTCGTTGAGACAGGCCTGCAATGGGAGCCCCCAACCCATGGATCTTAAACGCCTTGCTACGCTGCGGAAGGCCCTCCCCCTCGGTCTTTTTGCCGCCGGCCTCGCCCTCCCCACCCCCGGCGGGGCGGCGCCGCCGGAGATCGAAGCGCCTTCCCTGGTCTCGCCGGGCCTCGGCTGCGGCGCCGCGCCGAGCTCGACGGCCCTGCTCGGCCGCGTGGCGGCGCAGCGGCACCGGCAGCAGGCCCAGCGCGGGCAGCGCCGTCAGGCCGAAGCGGCCCCGGCGGCGGAGCCCGTGCCGAGCCTCGCGCATGCCTTCTACACCTGCGCCGCGATGCCGTTGACCGCCATGCCGGTCGGCACCGGCTGGCTCGCGGTGGGGCCGATCCGTCGGAGCTGAGGCGAATCCGGGTTATGCTCCCCCGCATGACCCGGCTCCTGATCGTCAACAGCAACACCACCGAGAGCGTCACGGCCCGCATCGCCGCGGCAGCCCGGGCGGTGGCGCCGCCCGGCACCGCCATCGAGGCGGTCTCGGCCCCCTTCTGCCTCCCGCTCATCGTGACGCGGGCGGACTGGCTCCTTGCGGGGCCCGCGACGCTGGCGGCCCTCGCCGCCCGGCGCGGCAGCTATGATGCGGCGATCATCGCCTGCTTCGGCGATCCCGGCCTCGATGCGGCGAAGGAGCTGCTCGACGTGCCGGTCCTCGGCATCTCCGAGGCCGCCTTCCATGCCGCCGCCATGCTCGGCCGGCGCTTCGCCGTGGTGAGCTTCACCGCCGCCCTGCGCCCGGTGTTCGAGGATTGCCTCG
Organism: Belnapia sp.; assembly: GCF_059504005.1. Taxonomy (NCBI): domain Bacteria; kingdom Pseudomonadati; phylum Pseudomonadota; class Alphaproteobacteria; order Acetobacterales; family Roseomonadaceae; genus Belnapia; species Belnapia sp. The sequence continues at coordinate 162,898 of NZ_JCACHU010000044.1, forward strand.
ACCATCACGGCCTTCGCGCCCGCTGCTGCGGTTTCCGCATGGGCCCGCCCATCGGCGGCGACCCGGGCCTGGTGGCGGAGGAGCGGCGCGAGCTGCTGGTCGAACTCTGCCGCCAGGCGGCGGCGGAGGATGGCGCCGAGGTGGTGATTCTCGCCGACGGGCCGCTGGCCGGCCTCGCCCCGGTGCTGCAGCCGCAGGTGCCGGTGCCGCTGGTCGACGGCACCGAGGCGCCGGTGCGCCTCGCCGTGGCGCTGGCCGGGCTGGCGCCGCCCGGCGGGAAGCGCCGCGCCCGCCCGCTCGCCGGCTACGATGCGGACCTCGCCCGGCTTTACGCAGGTGAAGCGTGACGCTGCTTCGCCTCCTGGCCGGCTGGGGCAGCGTCGCTGCCTTCCAGCTCTTCGGCGGCGCCTGGCTCGGCGGCCTCGCCGACCCGCTGCCCGCCGCGCTGCTCTTCGCCTGGCTGCTCGGCGTCATCGTCTGGCTTGCCTTCGGCGTGGTGCATGAGGCGGAGGAGCTGGCGCACCGCCTCGGCGAGCCCTACGGGACGCTGATCCTGACGCTCTCCATCGTCGTCATCGAGGTGGCGCTGATCGCGGCCGTGATGCTCGGCGCGCAGGAGGCGCCGACGCTCGGCCGCGACACCATGTTCGCCGTGCTGATGATCGTGCTGAACGGCGTGGTCGGGCTCGGCCTGCTGCTCGGCGGCCAGCGGCACCTGGAGCAGAGCCACAACCTGCGCGGCGCGGCGGCCTATCTCTCGGTCATCATCCCGCTGACGATCATCGCGCTGGTGCTGCCCAACTTCACCACCTCGACCAGCGACGGCACGCTGAGCCCGCTGCAGGCCGGCTTCTTCTCCTTCTTCACCCTGGCGCTTTACGGCATCTTCATCTGGCTGCAGACCGGGCGGCACCGCGGCCATTTCATGGACCCGGAGGAGCCGGCCGAGGAGGCGCCGCCGCCGCCGCCGCAGGGCAAGCCCTGGCGGCATGTCGCGCTGCTGCTGGCAGATATGCTGCCCATCGTCATCCTGGCGAAGAGCCTCGCCAAGGTGCTCGACTACGGCATCGCCGTGCTCGGCGCCCCGCCGGCGCTGGGCGGCGTGCTGATCGCCATGGTCGTCTTCACGCCGGAGGGCATCTCCGCGCTGCGCGCCATCGCCGCCAACCAACTGACGCGCGCGGTCAATCTCTGCCTCGGCGCGGCGACCTCGACCCTTGGGCTGACGGTGCCCGCGGTGCTGGTGATCGGCCTCGCCACCGGGCAGCGGGTGGAGCTCGGCCTCGCGCCCGCGGGGATGGTGCTGCTGGTGACGACGCTGATCCTCTCGGCCCTCACCTTCTCCCGGCCGCGGACGACGACGCTCGAGGGCGCGGTGCACCTGACGCTCTTCGCCGTCTTCCTCGTCCTTATCTTCAACCCATGAGGCGAGCGGGCTCCAGGCTGGCATAGACGTCGCCGCTATTGGCCTCGGCCGGCAGGGCGGCGACCCAGCCGGCCATCGCCCCGGCGCCGATGGGCGCCGCATGGGCGAGTTCCATGCTCTCGCCGAGGCAGGCACTGAAATGCCGGTAGCCCAGCGCCGCAAGCCGGTCGAGGCAGGCGAGCGCCACGCCGCGCTGGATGGTGGTGAATTCGAAGGAGAGGCTGCGCGGCGCCGAGGACAGCCCGGCCAGCGCCGCCGCCTCGTACCCCTCGACGTCGATCTTGACGAAATCCGGTTGGCCCTGCGCGGCGATCAGCGCATCGAGCGTCGTCACCGGTAGGGTGAGCGCCGCGTCCCAGCGCTGGCCCTCCCAGCCCGGTGCGCCATCGGCCGCGGCGATGAAGTCCTCGCTCGCCGTGGCAACGGTCGGGTTCGCGCGGTTGAGCCGCAGCACCGCCTCCCCCGCCTGCGCGCCCACCAGCGCCGCGACGCGCACCACGCCCCTGTCCCGCCCGAAGAGCAGCCGCAGCAGCCGGGCAAGGCGCGGCTGCGGCTCGACCGCCACCGCCCGCGCGCCGAGCCGGCGGAAGCTTGCCACCCGGTCGCCGACATGGGCGCCGACATCGAAGCCAAGCTCCCCTTCGGCGAGGAAGCGCCGGTGGAAGGCGTCGAGCGCCGCCGCCCGCCCCGGCGCGTAGTAGGTGCGGAGGCTCCGCCCGATGGGCGAGGTCATGCGCGCGGGGCGTGCGGCGGGTTCTCGTACTTGTCGAGCCGCCAGGCCTCCGGCTCGGCGGCGGCATCGGCATACCAGCGCTCCACCAGCGGATGCGCCCGGGCGGCCTCGACATAGTCCCAGGCCTCCGCCCGGATGTCCGGCCGCCAGGTGATGAACCGCGCCACCACCGGCGCATACATCGCATCGGCCAGGCCGAAGGCCGCGCCGCCCAGGAAGGGCCCGCCGGAGAGCGCCCGCGCCTCCCGCCAGATCGCCTGGACACGCGCGATATCCGCCAGCGCCTCCGGCGTCCGCCCGCCGCCGGCGAAATCCCGTCCGAGATTCATCGGCATCGCCTGCCGCAGCCCGCGGAAGCCGGCATGCATCTCGGCCGCGATGGCGCGCAGATGCGCCCGCAGCAGCCGGTCCTCCGGCCAGAGCCCCGGCGCCTGCTCGGCGCAGTATTCGGCGATGGCGATGCTCTCCCAGACCTTGGCCCCGCGGTGCTCCAGATAGGGCACGAGGCCGGCCGGCGTCGTCGCCTGAAGGGTGGCCGAAGGCGTCGCCTCGAGGGCGACCAGCACCTCCTCCACATCGAGTTCGGCGAGCTGGAGGGCAAGCCAGCCGCGCATGCTCCAGGAGGAATAGCGCTTGCTGCCGATGACGAGGCGGCCTTCGGGCATGGGTCAGTCCTTCGGTGTCAGGCCGGCGAGGAGCGCGTCGAGCGGCATCGCCTCGTCCAGGAGTTCGTCGAGGGTGAGGGGGCAGGCGCCCGGCGGGGCGGGCAGCGGTTGGCCGAGCCTGTCGGCCGCGACGTCGCAGGCCAGCCGCCATTCGCGGGCGAGCTCGGGCTCCACGAGGCGGCGCATGGAGGGCCGAAAGGGCCTTACGGCATTCCGGCGGAAGACCTGCACCTCGCCGCGCTGGTGATGCACTGCCGTCGACTGCGGCGCATGGGCCAGCAGCAGCAGGAGGTGGCTCCGCACCTTGTCGACCTGCTCGGTCCTCAGATCCTCCACCTCCTCGATCAGGTTCGGCAGGTCGAGCTCCTCCACGGGGTTCGGCCGCGCCGCCGCCTGTTCCTGGGTCCAGGTGAAGAAATCCCGGCCGTGCAGGCTGCCATCCATGGCCTTCCGCTCCTTCGGCGCCGAGCCTAGCATAGAGACGCCGCGCCCGGAGCCCGCCCGATGAACGAGATGAACGTGCCGCGTCCCAACAATCTGGACGCCTACTGGATGCCCTTCTCGGACAACCGCTACTTCAAGTCCAACCCGCGCCTCCTCGCCCGGGCCGAGGGCATGTTCTACACGACGGCCGACGGGCAGGAAATCCTCGACGGCACCGCCGGGCTCTGGTGCTGCAATGCGGGGCATGGCCGGCACGAGATCAAGGAGGCGATCCAGCAGCAGGCCGCCGTCCTCGACTACGCGCCGACCTTCCAGCTCGGCCACCCGATCGCCTTCGAGGCCGCCGCCCGGATCGCGGAGCTGACGCCGGACGGCATGGACCGCGTCTTCTTCACCAATAGCGGCTCGGAAAGCGCCGACACCGCGCTCAAGATCGCCCTCGCCTACCACAAGGCCCGCGGCGAGAGCGGACGCGTGCGGCTGATTGGGCGGGAGCGCGCCTATCATGGCGTCGGCTTCGGCGGCATGTCGGTGGGTGGCATCGGCGGCAACCGCAAGCAGTTCGGCGCCCTGCTGCCCTATGTCGACCACCTGCCCCACACCCACGGGATCGAGGCCAACCTCTTCGCCCGCGGCCTGCCCGAGCATGGTATGGAGCGGGCGGACGCGCTGGAGGTCCTGGTCGCCCTGCACGGCGCCGAGACCATCGCCGCCGTGATGGTCGAGCCGATCGCCGGCTCGACCGGCGTGCTGATCCCGCCGCGCGGCTACCTCGAGCGGCTGCGGGCCATCTGCGACAAGCACGGCATCCTGCTGATCTTCGACGAGGTCATCACCGGCTTCGGCCGCATCGGCACCAATTTCGGCGCCGAGCGGCTCGGCGTCACGCCCGACATCATGACCATGGCGAAGGGCCTCACCAATGCCGCGGTGCCGATGGGCGCGGTCGCCGTGCGGAACGGCATCTACGATGCGGTGGTCGACAATGCGGCCGCGGGCATCGAGCTCTTCCACGGCTATACCTATTCCGGCCACCCGCTCGCCGCCGCGGCCGCCATCGCTACCATGGAGCTGCACCGCGCCGAGGACCTGCCCGGCCGGGCGCGGGCCATCGAGCCGCTCTGGCAGGAGGCGACGCACAGCCTCAAGGGCCTGCCGAACGTGACCGACATCCGCGATTTCGGCCTGATCGCCGGCATCGAGCTGGCGCCGCGCCCGGGCAAGCCGGGGCAGCGCGGCACCGCCGTCTTCCGCCGCTGCTTCGATGCGGGCGTGCTGGTGCGCGTCACCGGCGACATCATCGCCCTATCGCCGCCCCTCATCATCGAGCCGCCGCATGTCGAGCGGCTCTACGGCACGCTGTCGGATGCCATCCGGGCGGAGGCGGCCTAGCGCCATGGCCGCCGGTCCGGGCTTCCCCACCCTCTCGGCCGCGGTCCTGGTCGATTTCGGCCGCGCCCGTGCGGGCGACCCGCGGGTCCGGCCGCTCACCCTCCTGCTCGCCGGCACGGCCGCGGCCGATGCCGCCCAGCTCCGCGAGGGGCTGGAGGGGGCCGGACATCGCTGCCTCCTGGCAGCCGACTGGACCGAGGCGATGGGCATCGTCAGCCGCACCCCGATCGATGCCATGGTGCAGGACCTGGCCTGCCCCGGCGCCCGCCGCTTCGAGGGGGTGAAGCGCCTGCGCGGCTGGCCCCCGCCCATCTCCCGCCTGCTGCTCGTCGCCCTGGCCGGCGAGCGCGAGCCGCAGCTGGAGGCGGCCTGCCTGGATGCCGGCTTCGACGCCATGGTCTCCCGCCCCGTCCCCGCCGAGGTGCTGGAGGCCGCGCTCCGCCGCCTGGTCGTCGCCCATAGCCCGGCCGAGCCGCTGGACCAGGCCCGCCGCGCCGCCCTGCTGGAGGAGCTCGGCCCCGAGGCCCGCCGTGCCCGCGACGAGACGGCGCTGGACGAGGCGGCCGCCTGCATCGCCGATATCCGCAGCCTGCCGGCCCTGCCCGATGTCCAGGCCGCGGCCGCCCGGGCGGCGGAGGTCTTCGCCTCGGTGGGCGCCGTGATTGCCGCCGCCGCCGCCCGCGCCATTGAGGCCGAGCCCGACCGCCGGCCGGTGCTGCTGCAACCCCTGGTGTCCGCCGCCGTCATGGCCAAGATGGCCCTGCGCCGGGGCTGAGCCCGGATCCGCCCGCCGGGGCCGGCCGCATCGGGCAACGGGGGAGCGCGGGCGAAAGGCCAGGCGCCGCCACCCTTTGCCCTCCGCCCCCGGCCGCCCCATATTCCCCGGCCAAGACCCCCTCCTTCCTGCGGAGCCCCCGATGAGCGACGTCAATCCTTCCCCCGGGCCCGTCCCCGTCACCGTACTGACCGGCTATCTCGGCGCCGGCAAGACCACCCTGCTGAACCGCATCCTCAGCGAGAACCACGGCCGGAAATTCGCCGTGGTGATCAACGAGTTCGGCGAGCTCGGCGTGGACAACGACCTCGTCGTCGACACCGACGAGGAGGTGTTCGAGATGAACAACGGCTGCATCTGCTGCACCGTGCGCGGCGACCTGATCCGCATCATCAACGGGCTGATGAAGCGCCGCGGCAAGTTCGACGGCATCATTGTCGAGACCACCGGCCTCGCCAACCCGGCCCCCGTTGCCCAGACCTTCTTCGCCGATGAGGACGTCAAGCGCACGACCAGGCTCGACGCCATCGTCACCGTGGTCGATGCCAAGCACCTGCCGGCCCGGCTCGAGGACAGCCATGAGGCGGCGGAGCAGATCGCCTTCGCCGACATCGTCGTCCTCAACAAGATGGACCTGGTGAGCGAGGCGGAGGCGGCCGAGGTCGAGCGCCGCATCCGCGCCATCAACCCCTATGCCGAGATCCGCCGCAGCACCAAGTCGGACGTGCCGATCGACAGCGTGATCGGGCGCGACGCTTTCAACCTCGCCCGCATCCTGGAGCGCGAGCCCGACTTCCTCTCGGGCGAGGACGAGCACGAGCATGACTCGGCGGTGAACTCGGTCTCCTTCGAGGTCTTGCGCCCGATCGACCCGGAGCGCTTCAACGCCTGGATCACGCAGCTTCTCGCCCAGAAGGGCCAGGATCTGCTGCGCACCAAGGGCATCCTCTACTATGCCGGCGAGGACCGGCGCTTCGCCTTCCAGGCCGTGCACATGATCGCCGATGGCGACTTCATCGGCGCGGTGAAGGGGGGCGATCCGCGTCGCTCCAAGATCGTCTTCATCGGCCGCGACCTGAACCGGCCGATGCTGCGCCGCGGTTTCGAGGCCTGCCAAGTCGAGGATGGCGCGAAGGTGGATGCCGAGGTCGCCCGCTGGAGCCCGGTATGAGCGACCAAGGGGCGGAGGTGAGCGATGCCGAATTCCTGCTCTCGGCCCGCGGCCGGTCGCAGGAGCTCGGCGCCTGGGTCGTCGGTCTCGCCTTCACCAAGGACGGGCGCTGCGGCTTCGGCCTTGGCGACGGCACGGTCCGCATCGCTTCGCCGGGCGGCGACTGGCTAACGGCGGAGGCGCATGACGGCGCCGTGCTCTCGCTCGCGGCGGATGCCGGGGACGGCTTCCTCACCGGGGGCGATGACGGCCGCCTCGTCCATACCGGTGCCGATGGCGCGGTGCAGGAGATCGCCGCGCTCGGCGCGATGAAGTGGGTGGAGCAGGTCGCCGCGCATGAGAGCGGGCTGCGCGCCGCCTCGGTCGGCAAGCAGCTGCATCTCTTCGGGGCCAAGGGCGACAAGCTCAAGACGCTCGCGCATCCGAGCTCGGTCGGCGGCATCGCCTTCGATGCGAAGGGCAAGCGCGTCGCGGCCAGCCACTACAACGGGGCGAGCCTCTGGTTCGTCGCGGCGAAGGAGGACAAGCCGCGCGTGCTGGAATGGAAGGGCAGCCACGCCGCCATCGCCATCAGCCCGGACGGCACGCATGTGGTGACGGCGATGCAGGAGAATGCGCTGCATGGCTGGCGCCTGGCCGATGGCCAGCACATGCGCATGTCCGGCTATCCGTCGAAGACCCGCTCGCTGAGCTTCACCGCGCGCGGCCGCTGGCTGGCGACGAGCGGCGCCGACAGCGTCGTCATCTGGCCCTTCTTCGGCGGCGGCCCGATGGGCAAGGCGCCGACCGAGCTGGCGGGCGGCGATGGCGTGCTGTGCAGCGCCGTCGCCTGCCATCCGCAGCATGAGGTCGTGGCAGCCGGCTTCGCCGATGGGCTGGTGCTCATCGCCGAGATCGCCTCTGGCAAGGTCGTGCCGGTGGCGCCCCCGGGCCGGGGCGGCGTCTCCGCCCTCGGCTGGAATGCCGCCGGCTCCATGCTCGCCTTCGGCACGGAGGAGGGTTTCGCCGGCCTGGTCGACCTCAACCGGCGGTAGCGGGGGCTCAGAGCTCCCGCATCACCGCCCAGAGATTGGCCTTCGCCTCGAAGCCGATGCCCGGCACCTCCGGCATGCGGATGCGGCTGTCCTCGACCGGCGTTTGATCAGCGAAGCCGCCGAAGGGCGCGAAGACCTCCGGATAGCTCTCATTGCCGCCGAGGCCGAGGCCGATGGCGATGTTCAGCGCGAACTGGTGCCCGCCATGCGGCACGCAGCGGCGTGGCGACCAGCCATGCTCCTGCAGCATCGCCAGCGTGCGCAGGTACTCGACGAGGCCATAGGACAGCACCGGGTCGAATTGCAGCACGTCGCGGTCCGGCCTGAGCCCGCCATGGCGGATGAGGTTCCGCGCGTCCTGCATGGAGAAGAGGTTCTCGCCGGTGGCGATCGGCCCGCGGTAATGCTCGGCGAGCGTCGCATGCGTGGCGTAGTCGAGTGGATCCAGCGGCTCCTCGTACCAGCGCAGGCGGTAGGGCTCGAGCGCCGCGCCATAGGCCAGCGCCGCATGCAGGCCGAAGCGCCCGTTGACGTCGACGCAGAGCCGCGAGCCGTCGCCGCCAAGCAGCTTCAGCACGGCCTCGATGCGGCCGACATCCTCCTTCAGCGCGTCGCGCAGCGGCGTGCCCGGCGCACCGCCGATCTTCATCTTGACGACGCTGTAGCCGAGGTCGAGGTAGCGTCGCATCTCCTCGACCAGCGCCGCCTCGCCCTTGCCGGGGTAGTAGTAGCCGCCGGCGGCGTAGATCCAGGCGCTGTCATCCGCCTCGCCGCCGCGGTAGCGATCGGCGAGCAGGCGCCAGAGCGGCACGCCGCGCAGCTTCGCCGCGGCATCCCAGAGCGCCATGTCGAGCGTACCGACGGCGACGCTGCGGTCGCCATGCCCGCCCGGCTTCTCGTTCCGCATCATCGCGGCCCAGGCGCCGGCCGGCTCTAGCCCGCCATCAGCATGGATCAGCGCCGCCTCCGGCGCCTCCAGCAGGCGGGGGATGAAGCGCTCGCGCAGCAGGCCGGGCTGGGCGTAGCGGCCATTGCTGTTGAAGCCGTAGCCCGTGGCGCTGCGCCCCGCGCCGTCCTCGACGGTGACGGCAACGATCGAGGCCGTCATCTTCGAGAAGTCGATATAGGCATTGGCGATGGCGCTGCTGATCGGCGCGCCGGCATCGCGGACGGAGGCGATGCGCATCAGACCGCACGCCTCTCGCGCAGCGCCGCCAGCTCCGCCTCGCCGATGCCGAACTCGGCCAGCACCTCGGCCGTGTGCTCGCCTCGCTCCGGCGTCGGGCGGCGTGGTGGCTCCACGCCGTCGAGGTTCATAGGCGACCTGACAAGTTTGAGCTTGCCAAGCTGCGGATGCTGCACCGCCCATTCGATGCCGAGATGCCGCACCTGCGGGTCGGCGAAGACCTGGTCCATGGCATAGACCGGCCCGCTCGGCACGCCCGCCTTGTTCAGCCGCTCGATCCAGTTGGCGCTGGTGTCTTCCAGCAGGGCCTTCTGCAGCAGCGCATTGGTCCTGGCGCGGTTGGCGGCGCGGGACTTGTCGGTGGCGAAGTCCGGGTCCCTGGCCTCTTCCTCGATGCCGAGCGTCTCGACGATCCGCCGCCACATCTCCTGCCCGCCGCCGGCGAGGTTCATCATGCCGTCCTTGGTGTGGAACAGGCCGGTCGGCACCGTCGTCGGGTGGTCGTTGCCTGCCTGCTGCGGCACCTCCCCCTTCATCGTCCAGCGCGTTGCCTGGAAGTCCATCATGGCGACCATCGCTTCCAGCAGGCTGGTATGGACCCAGCGGCCGCGGCCGGTCTGCTCGCGCTCCAGCAACGCCACGAGGATGCCGATCGCCGTGTAGAGGCCCGCCGTCAGGTCGGCGACGGGGATGCCGACGCGCACCGGCCCCTGCCCTGGCAGGCCGGTGACGCTCATCAGCCCGCCCATGCCCTGCGCGATCTGGTCGAAGCCCGGCCGCTTCGCGTAAGGCCCGGTCTGGCCGAAGCCGCTGATGGAGCCGAGCACGATGCGCGGATTGATCGCCGCCAGCGCCTCGTAGCCGATGCCGAGGCGGTCCTTCACGTCGGGCCGGTAGTTCTCGACGACCACATCCGCCTGCTCGACCATTCGCCGGAACAGCGCCAGCCCGTCCGGGTGCTTCAGGTTGATCGTCACGCCGCGCTTGTTGCGGTGGACATGCTGGAAGTCCGGCCCGTGCCGCTCCCCGCCCATGCCCTTGCCCGTATCGATCTCGTCCGGCGCCTCGATCTTGATGACATTGGCCCCCCAGTCGGCGAGCTGCCGCACGCAGGTCGGGCCGGAACGGACGCGGGTGAGGTCGAGCACGGTGAAGCGCGCAAGCGGCAGCATGGTTGGAGGCTCCTCCTGATGCCGGTAGCCTTGCCCCGAACCCCGGGGGAGGCAAGTCCATGGATGAACTGCTCTACGAGCGCCGCGACGGCGTCGGCTTCGTCACGCTGAACCGGCCGCAGGCCCGCAACGCCCTCACCTTCCCGATGTACGAAGCCCTGCGCGAGATCGCCCTCGGCGCGGCCGACGATGCCGAGCTGCGCGCCATCGTCATCACCGGCGCGGGCGAGAAGGCCTTTGCTGCCGGCACCGACATCTCCCAGTTCCGGGAGTTCCGTACGCCCGAGGACGCGCTCGCCTATGAGGAACGCATCGACCGCGTCCTCGTCGCGCTCGAAGAGTGCCCGAAGCCCACCATCGCCGCCATCGCCGGCGCGGCGACCGGGGGCGGCGCCGCCATCGCCGCGGTCTGCGACCTGCGCCTTGCTGCCGCCAATGCCCGTATCGGCTTTCCCATTGCAAAGACGCTCGGCAACTGCCTGTCGATGGCGAATTACGGCCGCCTCGCCGCGCTGATCGGCCCGGCGCGCGTGCTCGACCTCGTCTACACCGCGCGGCTCATCGAGGCGGAGGAGGCTCGCGCGATCGGCCTCGTCTCCGAGGTTCTCCCCGACCACGGGGCGCTGCAGGCGCGCGCCGAGGCGCTGGCCCGCACCATCGCCGGCCATGCCCCGCTGACGCTCCGCGCGACCAAGGAGGCGATGCGCCGTCTCCGCCTCGCCGCAAGGCAGGTCGATGGCGACGACTTGGTGACTATGTGCTTCACCAGCCGCGACTTCCACGAGGGCGTCGAGAGCTTCCTCGCGCGCCGTCCCGCGAACTGGACGGGGCGCTGATGCCACATCGCATGCGATATACCGTCTCTGTGAAATGAACCGGAAGGGCCCCGTTGCGCTGTCTCCATGACAACACGATCATGAGGAGAGACCGTATGCGACGCATCGCCATCTTTACGGCGGCTTTGGCCGGCCTCGCCACCGTCGGCTTCGTCGACGCCCAGGCTCAGACCGCGACCAACCCCACCGTCACCACCAACCCGAATTCCGTGCCGAATGCGCGGGGGACGCTTCCGCAGCCGAGCGGCGGCGTCACCAGCGGTGCCGGTGCGCCGACCAGCGCCACTGACGGCGTCATGCCGAGTGGTCGAGGCGCTCCGCCTCCGGGCCGCAGCGCCCCGATGGGCCTCGGCTCCGGCACCGGCGGCAGCGAGCTGACACCCGGCGGCGCCATCCGGCCCGGCAGCCCCAGCCTTGGCGGCGGCACCGGCGGCAGCAACGACTCCGGCGGCGGCAGCGGCAGCGGTGGTTCGGGCGGCGGCGCCGGCGGCAGCGGCGGCGGCTAAACCGGACGGGCTGTTCCAGCTTGGTCCTTTTGGCGCCACCCGGGCATCCTGCTCGGGTGGCGTTCCTTTGTGCTTAGAGGGGTAAGCCGGTCGGATCGGCCTGACGTCCGCTTCCGATCGCCGGCGCGACGAGGGCGTCGTCGTCTCACGAGGGTCGCCTCCCAAAAAGGACGGTCCTAAGCAAATGGAAGAGATGCGGCCGGCCGGCTGCGGGTTGTCCGTGGCCCAGTGGAAGCCACGGCTCCTAGCAGCCTGTCGGATTTGGGCCTGCCGGTGGTTTGTTGGGTGGCGAGAGGGTC